>CBDUDU010000003.1:0-80891 GCA_965366045.1 uncultured Oceanospirillaceae bacterium | reverse complement strand
AAACCTAAGGTGATGTTTACCGCATCACCAAAACCCGCGTATTTTAGCACGGGTAGCCCTTGATCGTGATACATGGCCAAAATGGCATCGGCTCGATCGAGGTTGGTAGGGTTAAACAAAGTGTCTGCAGGTAACGGGCCTATCAAGTTAAGACCTTCACTACGCAACTGATCCAGTGCCGGGATAATAACATCGATCTCTTCGCGGCCTAAATGGCCGTCTTCTCCTGCATGGGGGTTAAGGCCACACACATAAATGGTGGGTTGAGAAATGCTAAATTTGGCCTTTAGCTCGTTGTTTATAAGGTGTAATGTTTGGCTTAGTAGCTTAGGCGTTATGGCGGCAGACACGTCTTTAAGTGGCAAGTGTGTGGTGGCTAGAGTGACGCGCATGGCGTTACACGCCAGCATCATTACCACTTGTTCTACGCCGCAACGTTGCTGCAAGTATTCGGTGTGGCCACTAAAGGGCGTGCCCGCATGGTTGATAATGCCTTTATGAACCGGTGCCGTGATCATGGCTTGAGCACTGCCGTCCAGGCATGCATCACAGGCAATATTAAGCGTATTGAGAACATAGCCTGCGTTGTCTGCATCTAAGTGACCCGCGCGGCTTTCTACCGCTAATGGCACGTGTATTACTTTGAGTTGATTGCTAGGCGTAATGGCGGCGGGGTATTTGAGGTCAAAATGGCAAAAATCGATAGTTAAACCCAGCTTGCAGGCTCTGTCTTGCAATACGCCCATGTCGGCAACAATAACAATCTCAACGTCGCTAAGCTCGGTGTGGGGCTGGCCTGCCAAGGTTAAACATAGATCAGGACCAATGCCTGCGGGTTCCCCCGCAGTGACGAGTAATCGGCTCACTACTGACATGGTTAACGAATCTCAATGTAGGCTTGGTTGCGAATTTCTCGTAACCAATTTTCTAACTCACCAGCAAACTTACTTTGGCGAATGGTTTGTTTGGCTTGGTAGCGTAAATTAGCTTGCCCTACGTCTTTGGTGCGGCGTTCTATGGCTTGCAATAGGTGCCAGCCAGATTCACTTTGAATGGGCGCGCTTAGTTCGCCTAGGGCTAGTTTTTCTAGCTCAAATTGTAATCGTTGCGGTAGCTGGTCGTAATTAACCCAGCCTAAATCGCCGCCACTAGGGGCCGAGTTAGCATCGTCACTAAAGGTGCGAGCTAGGTCGTAAAAGTCTGCGCCGTTAATAATGCGTTGATGTAATTCGTTAATCAGGTCTTGGGATTGTGTGGCTGTTCTAATCTCATTGGGTAAAATGAGCAAGTGGTTAGCCTTAGTTTGAGCGATGGTTTGTACACTCACACCACGTTTATTGATGAGTTTAATAAGGTGAAAACCGCTGCTGTTACGAATAGGTTGGCTTACATCACCTGTTTGCATGTCACTAATCGGTTGGGCAAATAGGCTGGGCAGCTGGCTGCCCTTACGCCAGCCAAGGTTACCGCCCTCTAAGGCGTTAAGTGCGTCTGAGTGGCTTACTGCAAGGCTAGAAAAGTCGTTACCTTGCGCGAGCTCGGCAGCAATTAGATCTAGCTTAGCCTGTGCTGTTGCTAGTTCTTGCGCATCTGGGGTGGCGCTAAGATTAACTAAAATATGGCCAATTTCGTATTCGGTTTCGGCTAAGGCTTGGCCTTGGGTAGACGCCAAATAGCGATCAACTGTGTGTTCGCTGACGCGAATGCGTTTGTTAACCGAGCTGGTCTGAACTTCATTGATGGTCATCTCTTGGCGAATTTTGTCACGAAAATGGGCCATGGTGTCGCCCGAGTTAGTCACCGCTTGTTGCAATTGGGCAATGCTGAGTTGGTTGCTTTTAGCAATCCGTTCAAGAGCTTGGTCTAGGCTGGCATCGGCAATATGCACGCCTTGTGCTTGGGCTAGCTGCAGCTGTAAATTCTCAATAATCAACTGATCCAAAACTTGTGATGTTAATACATCAAGGCTAGGCGCCTGGGTATTGTTTTGGGCCAATTGTTGCTGTATCTGGCTTAGGCGTAGATTAAAGTCGGTTTGCAAAATAATGTCGTCATTCACCACAGCCATAATGCGGTCTAGCTGTTGCGCTGCAAAGGCGTTAATGGTGGTCAGGCACAGGGTTAAACTTAGGGCAAAGCCCAAGCCGTATTTATTGAGTGCGTTCATTGTAACCTGTAATTCCTTTCATAAAATCGGCCATGAGGACTTGGCTGCCCGTGGTCAGTTGTGTGTCGATGTCACCCAAACCCTTGAGGGAGAGTTCAAAAAATACGCCGTGCTCAACACCTTTGGTTTGATCTGCCAGCCAATGTCGGCTTACCAAGCGGCCTTTCCAGCAACAATTGGTATATTCTATACCTACAATTTCGTCTTGTAATTGTTGATTGCGCAGGTCTTCTTTGTGTTTGGCAATTAAAGTCCATTGAGGGTTTAGCGGCCATACCACTGACACCTCAGTCTGTTGGCTGCTGTTCAATTTTTCGGTGTATTTCACATCAACAATTTGGTTGTTGCTGGGTTGATATTTCATACTCGCCGTAGTGGCTTCAACGTTGCCTGAGCGTGGGCTCCACTCGAGGTTCAAACTTGAGCTCCAATAGGGATTAAATTGATAACTCATGTGACCATGAATAGGCGAATAAGTTTCAGTGTTAGCAGCAGTGCTACTGCTCAGCTGCACCTGCCGATTGCTCAGGTAGTGGATTTGGGTCATTGACAGTTTGGCTTTCTGCCAGCCTTTAGCATCTAAAAATTGGCTGTCCACGCCTAAGGTAACGCGGTTGGTGTCACCAATACGATCGGAACCATTAAATCGGTTACCTTGGTAGAATGGCTTGCTGTTGAGACTGGTGTCAAAAATAGTGATGTCGTTTTGCGATTTAAAGGGCGCGTAGGCGTAGTACAGCCTAGGTTCTAAGGTTTGGCTATATCCCAAACTTAGCTCGCGTTCGAACAGCAGGCCGGTATCCAACTCAAATTGCGGTACTACGCGAGTTTTGCTCGCTTGGATGTTGGCGGTGGTATTGGCCAACTGGTATTGAGTGATAGGCAGGCTCAGTTTAGGTTTAATAAAGCTGTAGTCGGTGGTCCAGGATGAGCTCACGCTCGGTTGCAGGTGGATACGTGTGCCAGTGAGCTTATTGTTGGCAGCTAAGTTTTCTGTGTCACGAGTAAAGTGGTTTAGGTCAAGCTGGTAACTGCCAGTCACAGGCGCAGAACCGTAATCTGTGGTGGTGCCGCCGGCAAGTCTGGCGTGAGGCAGTTGGTCATACGCTGGCGTGCTGGTGGTTAAGTTTTGGTGGGTGATTAGGGCTAAGCTTGCACTACTAAGCCATACATTTTGGCCTTGGTAGTTAACTTGAGCCTTGCTGGCTAGGCTGCTGGCCTCACCGGCTGCTCGTGTTAAGTCGAAGTCGTTAAACACGTCGGCGTCACTCACCCTTTTGATGTGGATGCTAGACGAAAGGTTAGGGCTGATTTGGCCCTTGTGGTTGAATTCGGTTAACCAGCGGTGTTGTGTGGAGTTAGGGTCTGAAAGCGCCCAATTAAAGTACAACGATTGCTCGGTGTCGGCGTTCATGTGGCGTATTTTCGTGCCTAAGGTGGTGCCACCAAACTCAGTAAAGCGAGGCGTCATTAAGGCGTCATAGTTGGGTGCCAAATTGAGATAATAAGGCGTAGTAATGTCTAACCCCATCTGACTGGATCGAACCAGTGTAGGGAACAGAAATCCCGAGCGACGTTGGTCGTCTATGGGGAAACGCATCCAGGGTAAATAAAATACCGGTACCACCCCAATTTTTAATACGGCATTTTGGGCTTCGCCAAACCCTTGGCTGGGATCCAAGTCAATTTTATTACTATAAATTGCCCATGCATTATTGCCGGGTGGGCAAAAGGTAAGTCTGCCCTGGTTCATCGTCACTGTTTCGTCCTTATGGTAATCGATGGATGAGGCATTGGCGCGCAATTCGTTGTTAGGAATAGCCAGCTGTGCTTGACTAAACTGGGCCTCCGAGCTGTCCATATCAAAGGATGCATCGGCGCTCTGCATGATGAGGTTTTGGCGGCGGTATTTCACATTGCCAATAATGTCGATCAGGCGTTGGTTGTTATCAAAACGGGCATAATCACCGGTGATTTTCTGCTGGCCTTGGCGTAATTCAACGTTGCCGGTGAGATGACTGACACCGTCTTCATATTCACTCGCGTCCGAATGGCTGTAAAGAGGCTGTTGATCGGCAGGGGTGTTAGGGTCTAGTGCGGAGGCCTGGTAAGGTAAATAATAACCCGGGCAGTAATCATCAGTTGTTGCAGGTTGAGGTTGCCAATCAAGCAATAGTGGTTGTGGTGAGTTTGTTTCTGCCGTTGCTGCAGAGGCAGTCAATAGCATGATAAGGCTTGTACAAATCAATGTAACAGAACGATTGGCAATAAAATGTTGAGCTAGAAAGGGCTTAAGAAATAACAAAAGGAATCCGTTGGCAACAGTGACTGATCAGGAGTTTACACTTTAACTTGGCCTAAGTTTAAACCAATTCTTAGAAGAAGGGTGCGACTTACGAGTGGAATTGGCTAAAAGTGTCAATTTTGGTAATTAATAGCCAGCTGATATGGCACTTAACGCGTTGTTTGCCTATCATAGGCACAGATTTAGACACAGATTTTTTAAACAGGTGAATGCGTGAATGGTTATAGCTTTGGCGTCAATATGGCGCGCCACCGTACCGGGTTGGTTATTGGTGCCTTAATTGGTTTAACAGGTGGTGTTAGTGGTGTGTTTTTTGGCGCTGCTATTGGTTATTACCTCGATAAGTTGATTCGCAGCGTAGCCGGCGCCGAAAGCTGGACCCAAGCCAAGGCGCAAACCGCTTTTTTTGATGCTACTTTTTGTGTCATGGGCAAAATCGCCAAAGCCGATGGCCACGTGACGGCAGAAGAAATTCAGTATGCCGAAGCGGTGATGACGCGGATGCAGCTCACGGGCGAGCTAAGAAAACGGGCGATTGAGTGTTTTAGTCAAGGTAAAACCGCACAATTTGACCTGAGCCAAGTGCTAGAGCCCCTTCGCCGCGCCCTAGTGAACAACGTCTCCGTAAGGCAAATGTTTATTGAAATTCAACTTCAAGCGGCTTTGGTTGATGGTGAGTTTAGCCCCTCCGAAGGACGCGTATTAACAGAAGTTTGCCAGCTGTTAGGGATTAGTCAGCAAGAATTTGAAGCCGTTGCTCAACGCATGAAAGCCGAGCAATCGTTTCACCAAGGTGGTGGTCAGGGACAATTTGAAACGGCCGGTGGCTTGGGCTTAAAGCAAGCTTATGGCGTTTTGGGTGTAGACCAAGCCTGTGACGCCAAAACCCTTAAAGCCGCCTACCGTAAGTTGATGAGTCAGCACCATCCAGATAAGTTAGTGGCTCGTGGTTTGCCCGATGAAATGATGCTAATAGCCAAAGAAAAAACGCAAGAAATTCAAGCCGCTTACGACGCTATTAAAAAGTCACGCAAGTAGTTTTCTGTATTAATTAATCTCTGGAAAGACCTTTATTATGGCTGATTTTAAAATCGCACCCTCTATTCTAGCTGCCGACTTTGCACGCTTAGGCGAAGAAGTTGAAAATGTATTGGCAGCGGGGGCTGATATTGTTCATTTTGATGTGATGGATAACCATTACGTTCCTAACCTCACCATTGGCCCCATGGTCTGTAAAGCGTTACGGGACTTCGGTATCACCGCGCCTATTGATGTGCATTTGATGGTGAAGCCGGTGGATCGTATGATCGAAGAGTTTTTGGCTGCCGGTGCCAGTTACATTACCTTTCACCCAGAAGCCAGTGACCACATTGACCGTTCCCTACAAATGATCAAAGACGGCGGCGCTAAAGCTGGTTTGGTATTTAACCCTGCAGCATCGCTACATTACCTTGATCATGTCATGGATCGGTTGGACATGATTCTATTAATGTCGGTTAACCCGGGTTTTGGTGGTCAAAAGTTCATCCCATCGACCCTAGATAAGTTACGTTTGGTACGCCAGCGTATAGACAGTTCTGGGCTAGACATTCGGTTAGAAGTTGACGGTGGTGTGGGTGTAGCCAACATTGCCGAAATAGCGGCGGCGGGCGCCGACACCTTTGTGGCAGGTTCAGCCATTTTTAACACTGATGACTATAAAGCCACCATCGACTTAATGCGCCAACAGCTGGCATCAACCTAAGCTTGTGAGTTTAATTAATACGATTGGATTTCGGCCCAAGTTAGTCCTGTTCGACTTAGACGGTACGTTATTGGATAGCCTGCCAGACTTGTATGCGGCTAGCTTGAGCATGGCCAAAAGCCTCGATATTGCAGTACCCACGCATACTCAAGTAGAGCAGTGGGTGGGTAATGGGGCGGCTATGCTGGTGCAGCGTATTCTCGCTGATCAATTTATCCCCGAGGCAGTCGACCCTCGTTTTGACGCCGCCTTAAGCCTATATATGGAAGCCTATCACCAGCTTGGCAACCAACAAAGCCGGCTCTATGATGGTGTAGTTCCCTTGTTAACGCTGCTGCAGTCGCAAGGCATTAAACAGGGAGTGATTACTAACAAACCTAGCCGTTTTACCAAACCTCTGTTGCAGCAATTTGGTATTTTAGAGTATTTTGAATTGGTGTATTGCGGCGATACATTCGATGAGAAAAAACCCCACCCAATGCCCCTCATCAATGCCGCTAAATCCTTAGAACTAGAGATTGCTGACTGTTTGATGGTGGGTGATTCGAGCAATGATGTTATCGCCGCCAGAACCTGCGGCATGCCCAGTCTTGGGGTTAGAGGCGGTTACAACCATGGCCGCGACGTATCGGAATGCGGGCCAGATTGGGTCTTGGATTGCCTCTAATTGTGTGATAGTGTACTAGTACATTGATACAGCCTGTTTTTAGTTATGCCCTACAACAAAGCCATGGCACCCGTCGCCGACTATTTGCTATTACAAACCGACGCTCAGGCTATGACTGCAGCCCTAGAAGGCCTGTTAACGCCTAACGAACAACAGGAAGTGATCAACCGCTTACAGATATTTGAGCTGCTTTCTCAAGGCTTATCGCAAAGGCAAGTCGCTCAACAGTTGGGTGTTGGTATTGCCACCGTAACCCGTGGTTCTCGAACCCTTCAAGCTGGCAAGTTTGCCGGGCATTCATCACCGACTCAAACAGAGACTCCACCATCGTGACTCAAACACGCCCTAATAAAATTAACATGGCCCGTAAACCAAGCTACCTAACGGTCACGTCTAGCTGTGACTTTTTTGAGTTGTTCAAAAAAATTGAGCAAAAATTCGACACCTGCTATATGCTCGAATCCCTCGGCGAGGACAGCCATATCTCGCGTTATTCGCTTATTGGTTTCGACCCAGAGCAGATTTTTTGGGCTAATGGCAATCAACTGCATATCACCAATAGGCAAGGTAATTGTCAGTCTTACGAGAGTGAAAATCCATACTATTTGTTGCGCGAAATCGTGCCGCAAAATATTATTAGCCGCCGCTATGCCGGTGGTCTAACGGGTTATATTGGCTACGATGCCATGAACTACTTTGAACCGAGCTTAAGCCTAACAGCCAGTGACGCATTTGATGCGTTTAAGTTTGGTTTGTACAAAGATGGTCTTATTTACGACAAAATGACCGGCGAGTTGATCTATTTCCATTACGAAGAAAATCGTATTGACTTAGTTGAAGGCATTATCAACCAACCCATGCCTAATATTGGCGGCTTAAGCGTGGTGCCGCAAGGCGAAGACATGAACCGCGAACAACACGCGGCGGCCGTTAAAAAGGTGAAGGGCGACATCGTAGAAGGTAAGATTTTCCAATGTGAGGTGGGCTTTAAGTATCGCTTTGACATGCATGGCGAAAGTATCAACTTATACGAACAGCTGCGTGTTATTAACCCGTCGCCACAAATGTATTACATTAAATTTGGCCAGCAAAAGGTGATTGGAGCAAGCCCAGAGCTATTGTTCCGTTTGCGCCAAGGCGAGATGGAAACCTATCCGTTAGCGGGTACAACCAAGCGCGGTGCCACCCCAGAGGAAGACACAGCCTTAGCGCGCACTCTGTTGAATGACCCTAAAGAAATTGCCGAACACAATATGATTGTGGACCTGCACCGCAACGACATTGGTCGTGTAGCACGCTTTGGTACCGTTAAAGTACGTAGTTTGATGGACATTAAACGGTTTAGCCATGTGCAACATATTTCCAGTGAAATCGTAGGCATCATGGCCGAAAATGAAGACATGTTCTCCGCTTTAGCCAGCAACTTCCCGGCAGGCACCTTAACCGGCGCGCCAAAAATCGAAGCCATGAAAATTATCGATGATCTAGAACTAGACGGACGTGGGCCCTATGGCGGTGCGGTAGGCCACTTTGGTTTTAATGGCGATTGTACCTTTGCCATTCCCATTCGCACGGTGTTTGCTAACGGATCAAAAGCCTACGTACAAACCTGCGGCGGTAACGTTTACGACTCCAATCCAGAAGATGAGTATCAAGAAATTCAACGTAAATTTGCCGGCACACTCAAGGTGTTAGAGCAGTTTATGGAGGCCAAAGCATGAGCAAGTTTACGGTTTACTTAGTCGACAACTATGACTCATTTACCTATAACCTCTATCAATATATTGGCGAAGTGTTATCTACGGCTAAGCTCAAGGGTCTGATTGGCGACTTTGAAGTGATTGTAGCCCGCAACGACCAAGTGACAGTGGCTGATATAGAGGCCGCGCAAACCGACCGCATTATCATCTCTCCAGGCCCAGGGTCACCAGACGACCAAAGCTACTTTGGCGTGTGTGCCCAAGTGATTACAGAACTAGGCCCAAAGATTCCTTTACTAGGTGTGTGCCTGGGCATGCAGGGCATAGTGCACTGTTTTGGTGGTAAGGTGGTTAAAGCGCACCTGCCAATGCACGGCAAAGTCAGCCCCATCAGCCACGATGGCAGCGGCGTATTTAAAGACATCCCCGACCAATTAGAAGTGATGCGATACCACTCTTTAATGGCAGAAGTAGAGTCCATCCCAGACTGCCTACAGCTCACCGCAGTAGTGGGCGAGTTTGGAGTAGACAGCTATGAAATTATGGGTGTTAAACATAAACAATACCCTATTCAGGGTATCCAGTTTCACCCAGAATCCTTTGCGACCGAAGGCGGCAAAGAGCTGATGGAGAACTTTTTACTGGGTTCTTAGGTTTTTCCTTCGCTTGGTTGCAAATCTATCCTGAAACATTGTACAAGCCTGCCATAATTAATTGCATGGGTGCGTCTCAAGTAAAGCGCGTTTAAATTGTACCAAAACCAATATTAGGCAAGGCGTTAAATGGATATAATAATCAAAGAGGTTTAAGTGAATTAAAACAATGGCTTGCAATCAATTGGGCAGGGCTTGTGGCCTGGAGTGTTGGGCAAGCATGTTTGAAGCAATGGCAGAACTGAGTAAGCAACACGGTATGGAAATGCACAGGGCGCAAGACCGAGATCATCTAGCGGCCATGCAGAAGATGGGTGAGTTTATGTAAAGCCCAGGAAAATGAACCAGTGGCTAGAGTCAAAAAAACAAGAGTTTGAAGCGCTACCCTAAGACTAAGGTGATTGCGCCAAACTCATGATCGGTTCTGCATACGGCCGCTGTAGATTTGTTCGCCCATACCGCGTTCTGAGTCTTATCCGTCATAATAGAGCCTAATTATTACGTTCTACCCACGCCAAAATGCCCGACTGATCTAAATCACCCAGCCCTGCATTAACCATGCTTTGCCATTGGTTGAGGCAGGTTTTATTAAGGGGTAGATTGAGGTTGCTTTGCTGAGCTAAATCTCGCGCTTGTTGTAAGTCTTTAAGTTGGGTGGTTGCTCTGGCGCCTGGGGTGTAGCTTTGCTCGACCATCCGCTGGCCGTGTACTTGTAAGATTTTACTGTCGGCAAAACCACCGCTCAGTGCGTCTCTTACTTTGGCGGGGTCGGCGCCATTTTGTTGGGCTAAAAATAGCGCCTCGGCAACAATATTGAGGGTAGCACCTACAATCATTTGGTTGGCCGCCTTGGCTAACTGGCCACAACCCACGTCGCCTACATGGGTGGTCTTGTGACCCATGGCATCAAACAGCGCTTGTGCGCGTTGTATCTGGTTGGAATTGCCGCCCGCCATAATCGATAAACTTCCTTGTTGCGCGCCGATTTGGCCCCCTGAAACGGGCGCATCGATATAATGAATGTGCTTTTGTTGTGCTTGTTGCGCTAGGGTTATAGTGAGGTCGTAACGGCTGGTGCCCATGTCGATGATTAAGCTATCCTTGGCCAAGCGGGTTAATAAGCCTTGGGGGCCAGTGATGACTTGTTCTAGGGCGGGGGAGTCGGTCACGCAAACAATAACAATGCCGCCTTGTACCTTCTGTGCTAGTTCGGCTGGGCTGTGGGCATAGCTTGCACCTAGGGCAATTAATGGCTCGGCTTTGTGGACTGTGCGGCTATGAATACAAAGGCTGAAGCCAGCGTTAAGCAACTGAGTTGCCATAGCTTGGCCCATTAATCCCGCGCCAATGAAACCTACTGGTGCTAATGTGTTCATGATAAGCTGCTCTTAATATGTGAACTGAAGTTAACCCTATAATCGCTATTATCCATATGCTTAACCTGTGTGCCAACATTTCTATGTTATTTAACGAATTGCCCTTTTTGCAGCGCTATCAAGCAGCTGCCGATGCGGGGTTTGTAGGCGTAGAATGTTTGTTCCCCTATGATTTCAGCATCGAAGAGGTGTCTAACGCAATTAAGCTCAGCGGTATGCGTCAGGTGTTGATCAATACTTCGGCTGGCCATTGGCACACGGGCGATCGTGGTATGGCGTGTGATGCCAGTCGCCGGTCAGAATTTGAGACTTCGGTGAGGCAAGCGTTACAATACGCTGCGGCCATGGGTAACCCCTTGGTGCACGTGATGGCTGGTCTGGTGCCTGATGGCGTGAGCCTTGAGGCGGCCGAAGCCGTGTACGTAAGCAATGTACGTTGGGCTGCGGGTGAGGCTAAGGGAGCTGGAGTTCGGCTTACAATGGAGGCCATCAATCCTATAGATATGCCAAATTACATGTTATCCAACCAAGCGCAGGCCTTGCGGTTGTGTAAAGCCATTGGCACCAGCAACGTGGGTATTCAGTTTGATTTTTTCCACTGTCAAAAGTTTGAAGGTAATGCGTTGGAACAGTTTGAACAGCTACTGCCGTACATTTCTCATATTCAAATAGCCGGTGTGCCGGAGCGTCATGAGCCTAATATGGGGGCGTTGGATTATGGCCCTGTGTTTGATGCGATAGATACTTCTGAATACTCAGGCTATGTGGCCTGTGAGTACCAGCCTAAAACCACTACGGTTGAGGGCTTAGGTTGGATGACTGCACTGCCTATGCAAGGGTGTGAAACTTACTGACAGTAGGCAGGCTAAACGTCTTTAACACTTTCCATCACCACAAAGGTACTGGTTTGTACTACGTGGGGCAGAGTGGAAATCTTTTCGCCCAATATGGCTCGATATGAGGCCATGTCTTTGGTTCTCACCTTGAGTAAATAATCGAAGTTGGCCGCGGTCATGTGGCACTGCTCTATTTCCGCAATTTTGCATACGGCTTCGTTAAAGGCGTCTAATGACTTACTACTGGTGGAAGCTAACGTGGCTTGCACAAAAGCCACGTGATCTAGGCCCAGTTTGGTTTTGTTGACCAGTGCCACATAGCCGGTAATGTAACCCTGATCCTGCAGTCGCTTGAGGCGCATCTGGCAAGGCGTGTTAGATAACCCGACCTGTTGGGCTAGGGCGGTAATGGTCATGCGGCCATCTTTTTGCATGGCGGCAATAATGGCTTTGTCGTGGCGGTCTAGTTGTTCCATATCGGCGAGCTTAGATGGTTGAATTGTTGTTTAGTGAATATACCTTAAATATCAATTTATGTAGATATAAATATAATAAAGTAATAGATGTTTAGTTAATTATATATTTAATGTTAAATTATGAGGTGAATTTCACTTTAAGTTAGGGTCTAAAATGGCGAGATATTTATCGACTAATTAGTGGGGCACACATGAACCAGCAGCTTGATACTATTCGTACCGCCATGCGCGCAGCTTACCTTGCTAATGAACAAGATTGTGTTGAAACACTGCTGGCTCGCTTAGACTTACCCCAAGCTCAGCGTCAACAGATGTCCGCCCAAGCGGCCGATTTAGTGCGCCATGTGCGTAGCCACTCTAGTCCCACCATGATGGAAAAGTTTTTAGGTGAATATGGTCTTAGTACCAAAGAGGGTGTCGCCCTTATGTGTATGGCCGAAGCACTATTACGCGTGCCAGACAAAGCCACCATAGACGCCCTCATCGAAGACAAGGTACAAGCAGGCGACTGGTCTAGCCACTTGGGTCATTCAAATTCGTCGCTCATCAACTCCTCCACTTGGGCGCTGTTGGTCACCGGTAAGTTGCTGGCGCCAGTAGACGCCGACAAAGTAGGGTCTACTATGCGCGGGTTGGTCAAACGTGTAGGCGAGCCGGTAGTGCGTACAGCTGTAGCTCAAGCCATGAAAGAATTAGGCTCTCAGTTTGTATTGGGGCGCACCATGCACGAAGCCACTCGCCGGGCCAAAAAGCTCTCCGGCCAAGGTTACACTCATTCCTACGACATGTTGGGCGAAGCCGCTCGTACCGCAGAAGATGCCGCCCGCTACTTCGATTCGTATAGCCAAGCCATTGCCGATTTAGCCCCTCATTGCACCGACGACGACATTCGTAATAACCCGGGTATTTCGGTTAAATTGTCGGCCTTACACCCGCGTTATGAATGGGGCAAGCGCGAACGCGCACTTAATGAATTGGTACCTCAAGTATTGGCCTTAGCCTTGCAAGCCAAAGCCGCCAATATGGGTTTTAACATCGATGCCGAAGAAGCCGACCGGTTGGATATTTCTTTAGATGTTATTGCTGCGGTATTGGCTTCTTCGGAACTTGAGGGATGGCAAGGGTTTGGTGTGGTGGTACAGGCCTTTAGCAAACGTGCACCATGGGTTTTAGACTGGTTGTATGCCTTGGCTAAAGGGTTAGATCGCCGGATTATGGTGCGTTTGGTAAAAGGTGCCTATTGGGATGCAGAGATAAAACGCGCTCAGGTTATGGGTTTAACGGGGTTTCCTGTGTTTACTCGTAAGGCCAATACCGACTTGTCTTACCTTGCTTGTGCCAAACAATTGTTGGCGATGAACGACCGTATTTATGCCCAATTTGCCACCCATAATGCTCATTCAGTGGCTGCTATTTTGCAATTGGCGGCTAACGGCGCTGATGACCAAAGCAACAGCTATGCCTACGAATTTCAACGTTTACACGGCATGGGCGAATCTTTACACGCCAGTGTTATGGCACAAGGCAATGTACGTTGCCGGATATACGCGCCCGTAGGTGCTCATCAAGACTTGTTGGCTTATCTGGTGCGACGCTTATTAGAAAATGGTGCTAACTCCTCGTTTGTACACCAGTTGGTGAACCCTGAAATTGCCCCCGAAACCATTGCCCAAGACCCGGTAGATGTGGTGTTATCCCGGTTAGACCAAGGCCTCAGTTGTAGCAGCCACGCCATTGTTGAACCTAAAGATCTGTTTGCTAGCTCAGGTGCTAGTTATCGGAAAAACGCCATGGGCTGGGACATTACCGACGCCCCTACTGTCACAGCCATGGAGCATGCGCGCACTCATTTGGCCCAAGAATATTGGCAGGCCATGCCTATTATTGCTAATCCCGCTGGTCTATCCCTTGCGTCTCAATGGGTGGCAAACCCAGCTCTTGATGACGAGCAAGTGGGGCAGGTGAGTATGGCGTCTGCTGCGCAAATCGAGTCAGCTATTAGTTCTGCCCCTCAAGGCCAAACTCAGTGGTTGGCAATGCCTATGACACAACGAGTAGCCTGTTTCGAAAAAGTAGCCGACTTATATGAACAAAATGCCACCGAACTATTTGCCATTTTAGCCCGCGAAGCAGGTAAAACTTGGCTAGACGCCGTTGGTGAACTGCGCGAAGCGGTTGATTTTTCTCGGTTTTATGCGCAAGAAATGGCGTCGATGCCACAAGCTAAAGGCCTTGGTGTTGTGAGTTGTATCTCTCCGTGGAATTTCCCCTTAGCCATTTTTAGTGGCCAAGTGTTTGCTGCTTTAGCGGCGGGTAATGCGGTGTTAGCAAAGCCAGCTGGCCAAACTAATTTGGTGGCTTTTAGGGCCGTGCAGTTAATGCATGAAGCGGGATTTCCTGTCGCTGCGATTCAATACCTTCCAGGAGGTGCGCAGGAGGTGGGCGTGCCGATTACTAGCGACTCACGCATTAGTGGGGTGTGTTTCACCGGTTCAACGGCAACGGCGCAACACATCAACCGCGTGATGGCCGAAAAATTGCCTCCCGATGCGGTGATGATAGCCGAAACTGGAGGCCTTAATGCCATGATCGTCGATTCAACGGCGTTGCCCGAACAAGTGGTTCGCGATGTGTTGGCCTCGGCCTTTCAGAGTGCCGGGCAACGGTGTTCGGCGTTACGAATGCTGTATTTGCAAGAAGACATTGCCGACAAAGTATTACACATGCTTTATGGTGCCATGGATGAGTTGAAACTCGGCAACCCTTGGCACTTAGATACCGATGTAGGCCCCGTGATAGACGCGGCTTCTAAGGCCAAAATAGAAGCTCATATTGAGGCCTGCGCTGATCAAGGTAAGGTGCTAAAACGCATGCCTATTCCTGATCATGGTTTGTTTGTTGGGCCTACGGTGATTAAGTTAAATGGTATAGAGGATCTTGCAGAAGAGATTTTTGGCCCAGTATTGCACGTGGCTACTTTTGCGGCGCAATCTTTACCTAAGCTCATTGATACCATCAATGCTCAAGGTTACGGTTTAACCTTTGGTGTGCATACCCGTGTGGATGCTCGGGTAGAACAGTTGGTCAAAGGTGTTCATGCAGGTAATACCTATGTTAACCGCAACCAAATTGGTGCGGTGGTAGGCAGTCAGCCATTTGGTGGTGAAGGTTTGTCGGGCACTGGACCTAAAGCGGGTGGCCCACAGTACGTTCAACGTTTGCGTAATCCACTCCAAGTGGTAGCGCATTCGCCAAGCGGTAGCGTTGTGGATGTGGAGCACGTACAGCGGGCTATTAATAATGTTGGTGGTGCTGTGTGCGCCCGTTGGCAGCAGTCGAACGATCGTTTGTCTCGGTTATGCCAGGTATTTGGTCCTCAAGCTAGCCGGTTGCAGGACCTTTGTCGTGATGCCGTATTGTTACCGGGGCCAACAGGGGAGCTGAACCAACTGTCAACTGTGGCTCGAGGCGTAGTGCTGTGTTTAGGGCCAGACCGTCAGGCGGCGTTGACACAAGCACAGACGGCTTTAGCGCAAGGTAATGCGGTAGTGTTGGTGGTGAGTGACGTGGTTGTGCCTAACAACGATCTGCCATTGGTAGTATTGAATGGCCGGATGGAGGCATCTGCTGTTGCTGAGCTGACCGGGTATCATGGGGTAGCGGCTAACGCAGAGTCGGATTATCAGCAGAGTTTACGCCAAGCCTTGGCTAATAAAACGGGGGCGTTACTGCCCTTGATAAGTGAAACCTCGGACCCACAACGCTATACCATGGAGCGTCATTTGTGCATCGATACTACGGCGGCGGGTGGCAATGCGAGTTTGATAGCTGCTGGTGAGTAGGGGCAGTGTCATTGCGGCGCAGGCCGCAATCTGTAGTGGTTGAGATCCTGACCTTCGTCAGGATGACGTTTTTGTTAGCAGAGCGCGTCTAGTTTCTTTTTCAGCAAACCGTTCACCTGTCCCGGGTTAGCAGAACCTTTGGAGGCCTTCATTACCTGGCCCATAAAGAAACCTAACATTTTGCCGCGTTTTTCTACTTCGGCATCAAGGTACTGTTGTACTTGCTTGGGGCTGGCTGCAATGACGTCATCAACCATCGCTTCGATAGCGTCCATGTCGCTCACTTGCTTTAAACCTTTGTCAGCAATAATGCCATCCACGGTGCCGGTTTGATTCCATAGTTCTTCAAACACGGTTTTGGCACCTTTGGTGTTGATGGTGTCATCTTTGATGCGGCTAATCAGTTGGCCTAGCTGCTCGGCGGTCACTGGCGCAGCATCAATTTCCAAATTATTTTGATTGAGGAACTTGGCAAGTTCGCCCGTCACCCAGTTGGCGCTAAGTTTGGTGTCATTACATACCACTACTACAGCTTCAAAATAATCGGCTAGTGCACGGCTTGCAGAGAGTACGCCCGCATCGTATTCACTGAGTTTGAGTTGGTTAACAAAACGGGCGCTACGCTGGTCTGGTAACTCTGGTAAGGCATTACGAATGACGTCGATATAAGCGTCGTCGATTTCGATCGGAAGCAGATCTGGGCAAGGAAAATAACGGTAATCGTTGGCCTCTTCTTTGCTGCGCATAGGGCGCGTTTCATTCTTATCTGCATCATATAGGCGGGTTTCTTGGGCAATTTTTCCGCCATCTTCCAGGATGTCGATTTGACGCTCTACTTCTACGTTAATGGCGCGTTCGATAAAGCGGAAGGAGTTGATGTTCTTCAATTCTGCCCGGGTGCCTAATTTCTCTTGGCCTTTAGGGCGAATAGACACGTTGGCATCACAACGCATGGAGCCTTCCGCCATGTTGCCATCGGAAATGCCTATGGTGGTTACAATGGCGTGCATTTTCCGCATGTAGGCCACGGCTTCTTTTGCGTTACGCATGTCTGGCTCAGACACAATTTCTAACAAAGGTGTACTGGAGCGGTTAAGGTCTATACCTGTCATGCCGTCGAAGTCATCGTGTAATGACTTGCCAGCGTCCTCTTCAAGGTGGGCGCGGGTTACGCCAATGCGTTTGGTGCTGCCGTCTTCTAGCTGAATATCTAAATGGCCAATGCCCACAATAGGGTGATCCATTTGGCTGGTTTGATAGCCTTTTGGCGAATCTGGGTAGAAGTAGTTTTTACGGGCAAATACTGAATGCTTGCCTATCTCTGCGTCAATGGCGGTGCCAAAGGTGACAGCCATACGTAAGGCTTCTTGGTTAAATACCGGTAGAGACCCGGGCATACCCAAATCCACTAAAGTGGTCTGAGTGTTGGGTTCTGCACCGAAGCCTACTTTGGCACCGGAGAATAATTTAGACTTTGTTGCCAATTGAACGTGAATTTCTAGGCCAATAACAATTTCCCAAGCCATGATTAAGCCCCCTTTTGCATTGTGGATGGCGTTTCTAGATGCCAATCGGTGACTTGTTGATACTGATGGGCAATGTTGAGCAGCTTTGCTTCGGCAAAATAGTTGCCCATAATGTGTAGGCCAACGGGTCGGCCATTAACAAAACCTGCCGGTGTCGACATTGCAGGGATACCCGCCATGTTGGCAGACAGAGTGTAAATGTCTTCTAAGTACATGGCCACTGGGTCTTTGGTGTTGCTGCCTAAATCGAAGGCTGGTGTTGGAGCCACTGGCCCCATAATGACATCGACCTTTGCTAAAGCACGGGCGAAGTCGTCTTTGATCAGACGGCGGATACGTTGAGCTTTCAAATAATAAGCATCGTAATAGCCTTCGGACAGTGCATAAGTTCCCACCATGATGCGGCGTTTGACTTCGGCACCAAAACCCTCGGCGCGACTACGGCAATATAAATCCATTAAATCTTCTGGCTGATCGCAACGGTATCCATAACGTACACCGTCAAAGCGGCTGAGGTTTGATGATGCCTCAGACGGCGCAATCACGTAATAGGCCGGAATAGATAGTTCTAAGTTGGGAAGGCTAATGTCTACAATCTCTGCGCCTAAGGCTTCAATTTGTTTCACAGCGGCCATAATGCAATCGGCCACCTGTGGATCCAAACCTGAGCCAAAAAACTCTTTTGGCAAGCCCACTTTAAGGCCCGCAAGGGGCTGGTTTAGGTCGGCAGTAAAGTCGGCTGCGTCTTGCTGCACACTGGTGGAGTCTTGGGCGTCGAACCCTGCCATGGCATTCAGCATTACCGCGGCATCTTCTGCGGTGGTACACATAGGACCTGCTTGGTCGAGGCTAGAAGCGTAAGCCACAATACCAAAACGTGAAACACGGCCGTAGGTGGGCTTGATCCCGGTTAGGTTGCAAAACGAGGCAGGTTGGCGGATGGAACCACCGGTATCGGTGCCCGTTGCAGCCGGCACAAGGCCTGCCGCAACTGCGGCTGCAGAACCACCAGACGAACCACCAGGTACAGCACTAAGATCCCAAGGGTTTTTAACGGCACCAAAGTAACTGTTTTCGTTGGACGAGCCCATGGCAAATTCGTCCATGTTGGTTTTGCCCACGCATACCGCACCGGTGGCGAGTAGCCGTTGGCCTACTGTAGATTCGTATGGTGGTACAAAGTTTTCCAGCATTTTGGAGGCACAAGTGGTGCGTAACCCTTGGGTACAGAACAAATCTTTGTGGGCAAACGGTACACCGGTCAATAGGTCGGCATTGCCTGTGGCTCGACGGGCATCGGCGGCATCGGCTTGCTGTAACGCTAGGTCTTCAGATACGGTGATGAAACTATTAAACTGATGATCGCGCGCCTTGATACCGGCAATAATGTCTTGGGTAATTTCGCGGCTAGAGTAGTTGCCTGCACTCAGCTCAGTGGAAATTTGAATTAAGGTCTTGTTAGTCATATTAGTCAATCACTTTAGGCACAAGGTAAAGGCCTTCTTCGGTGGCTGGGGCAATAGCCATAAAGGCGTCACGCTGGTTGTCACAGGTCACTACGTCGGCTCGCAAGCGCTGGGTCGCATCGTGTGGGTTGGATAGAGGTTCCACACCAATAGTGTCGACTTGCTGCATTTGGTCCACAAGTGCCAGAATGCTGGAAATGCTGTCGGCATAATCGCTAGTTTCGGTAGCAGAAACTTGCAGGCGCGCAAGGACGGCTATGTTCTCGATGTCGGCGTTTTCTAGGGCCATAATGGTCTCTATTTAGTCTAAAGTTATTAACTTGAGTGGAAGTTGAACTTTTTTGTTCAAATGGGCTCAAATTAGATGAATTTCGGTTGTAATGTAGGCGCCATTTCGTCAGTTATGCAGAACTAGCGAAAAAGGGCTCTAATTTAGCATAAATTACGCCGTTGGAAAACGGATTAACCTTGCTCAAATGCTACCCGATTGTTAATATTTATAACTTAGTCTCAGCGGCTTACAAGAGTTGCTGTTAATCTCCGATTAGAGCCTTTAATTAAGTATGTTTAAAAAAATCCGCGGCCTATTTTCTACTGACCTGTCCATCGACTTAGGTACCGCCAATACCCTTATTTACGTGCGCGACAAAGATGTCGTGCTTAACGAACCTTCTGTAGTGGCGATTCGTACCCACGGTAACCAAAAAAGTGTTGCTGCTGTGGGAGCAGACGCTAAGCGTATGTTGGGCCGTACGCCGGGCAACATTACCGCTATTCGGCCTTTGAAAGACGGCGTCATTGCAGACTTCCACGTGACTGAAAAAATGCTCCAGCATTTCATCCATAAAGTCCATGAGAACAGTTGGATGACACCGAGCCCTCGGGTTTTAGTGTGTGTGCCTTGTAAATCCACTCAAGTGGAACGCCGTGCAATTAAAGAATCGGCGATGGGTGCGGGCGCACGTGAAGTGTATTTAATTGAAGAGCCAATGGCCGCAGCTATTGGCGCTGGTTTGCCGGTAGAGCAAGCTAGCGGGTCTATGGTGGTAGACATCGGTGGTGGTACTACCGAGATTGCCATTATTTCTTTGAACGGTGTGGTGTATGCCGAGTCTGTGCGTGTGGGAGGCGACCGCTTTGATGAAGCTATCATCGCCTATGTACGTCGCAACTACGGATCACTCATTGGTGAGGCTACGGCAGAGCGTATTAAACAAGAAATTGGTACTGCTTACCCAAGTACTGAAGTGTTAGAAATCGATGTGCGTGGGCGTAATCTCGCCGAAGGTATTCCACGCAGTTTTACCTTAAACTGCAATGAAATCATGGAAGCCTTGCAAGAGCCATTGTCTACCATCGTGCAGTCTGTTAAGAGTGCACTAGAGCATTCGCCCCCAGAATTAGCCTCCGATATTGCTGAAAGTGGCATTGTCTTAACCGGAGGCGGTGCATTGTTACGCGATTTGGATCGCCTAATTAGCGAAGAGACAGGGTTGCCGGTTATTGTTGCAGAAGACCCACTAACGTGTGTGGCTCGTGGTGGCGGCAGGGCATTACAAATGCTTGATGAAAGCACTTTTGATTTGTTGGCCCGAGAATAAGTCAACACAACCAGAACAAACAAACGGCGGGGTGGCTTAAGCAATCTCGCCGTTTTTGCTTGAGGAATTGTTATCGATCCTTTGTTTAAGGGCCGCTCCACGGTTAGAAAATTCATGACTTATGGGGTGATCTGCCTATCCTTAATTGTTGCTGACTATCAGTTTCAGCAGATGCAACAAATTCGTGCTTGGTTATCCCTTGCGGTGACTCCCGTTCAATGGCTGGTTGATGTGCCCCAAAGGTCCTGGACCTGGCTTGATGAGCGTTTACAAGAAAGAGACGAGTTAATTGCCGAAAACAAACAATTGCGAGCACAAGCCTTGTTGGCCGAGAGGCGAGTGCAAAAGCTTGCGTCATTAACCGTAGAAAATTTTCGTTTAAGGGATTTGCTCAATAGCAAAGAGCGGCTTGATGAAAAAGTGATGGTGAGTGAATTGATTGGCGCTAACTCAGATCCGTTTGTACACCAAATTATTATCAATAACGGTTTTGACAGCAACGTATTCGTAGGCCAGCCGGTATTGGATGCCACCGGCGTAATGGGGCAGGTCACGTCTACTTCGGCCTTCACCAGCCGCGTGTTATTGATCACCGATGCGGATCATGCCATCCCAGTGGAGGTTAATCGTAACGGTTTGCGCAGTGTTGCATACGGCCGCGGTCACTATGATTATTTGGAGCTAGAAGACTTATCCGATACAGCTGATATTGAGGTGGGAGATATTTTGGTGAGTTCTGGCTTAGGTTTGCGTTTCCCCAAAGGATATCCTGTAGCGGAGGTTATTGAAGTACAACATTTTGGTGGCAGGGATTTTGCCAAAATTTTGGCTAAGCCTACCGCGCAATTGAGTCGCTCAAGACACTTGCTGTTGATCGAAACAGCTCATCAACAAATTGCTACGGCCAGTGGGGGTGAATAATGTTGTTGGTTAGAGCGCACAACCTATGGGTTCCTTTTGTAACCTTGTTGCTGGCCTTTATGTTGAGTGCATGGCCACTGCCAGAGTCGGTGCAATGGGGCTGGCCAGAATGGGTATTGGTGGTGTTCTTATATTGGGTGATTGCTTTGCCACACCGGTTTGGATTGGGCTGGGCCTTTATTTTGGGTTTGTTGTTGGATCTATTGCAAGGCAACCACCTGGGTATTAACGCTTTGGCTATGGTTTGCGTCACTTTTTTTGCTATCCTCATGTATCGTCGTCTACGTATGTATAGAGTGTGGCAGCAGGCTTTTATGGTGACCTTCTTAGTGGCCATTCATCAAATCGTGAGTTATTGGGCGCAGGGAATCGGTAGCGATGCGAGTAGTGGCTTGTGGTTTTTATTGCCAGCATTAAGCAGTGGGCTATTATGGTTGTGGATATTTGTCGTATTACGCGGTATTCGCCGCGCCTTTAAGGTGGCTTAATGAACGAAGAAATCCTCATCAATTTTAGCCCAATGGAAACCCGCGTTGCCGTGATCGAAAACGGCATGTTGCAAGAGGTGCATGTTGAGCGCAACGATCATCGTGGCATTGTTGGCAACATTTATTTGGGTAAAATTGTTCGAGTTTTACCCGGTATGCAGGCTGCTTTTGTAGAAATAGGATTAGAAAGAACCGGTTTTATTCACGTCGCTGATATAGAGTCTCAAGACCATCGTTCAGAAACTGGTGAGGCACCTATCGCTCAGCTGGTACGCGAAGGCCAGAGCATTTTAGTGCAGGTGCTAAAAGACCCTATTGGCACCAAAGGCGCCAGATTAACCACACAAATTTCGATTCCGTCGCGGTATCTGGTGTATATGCCTGGCACGGGGCATGTGGGGGTTTCCCAGCGAATCGAAGACGAAGCTGAAAGACTACGGCTTAAAACCTGTTTAGAAGACTATCTGCATAAGGCTCCTGAGGGTGATTTGGCGGGCCAAAAATATGCGGCAGAAGGTATTATTATCCGCACCTTAGCGGAAGGGGTTGCTGCTCCAGGATTACAACAAGATGTCGATTTTTTACGTCGACTTTGGCGTCAAATAAGTCAGCAGATTGCCGCCGCTAAAGCCCCTCAAATAATCTACCAAGACCTGTCCTTGGCGTTACGCACGCTACGGGATATTGCTCACCCTCAGGTGGAAAAAATACGCATAGACTCAAACGAAACGTATCAAAAAGTGTCCGATTTTGTGCATCAGCTAGTGCCAGACATGGCAGCCAAGTTACAACATTACCCTGGCGGGCGGCCGATCTTTGATCTTTATAATGTAGAAGACGAAATACAAAAGGCATTAGGTCGTAAGGTGCCCTTAAAGTCCGGCGGCTACCTCATCATTGATCAAACCGAAGCCATGACAACTGTTGATGTGAATACCGGCGCTTATGTTGGCCACCGTAACCTCGAAGAGACGATCTTTAAAACTAACCTTGAGGCCGCGACGGCAATTGGTAGGCAACTTCGCTTGCGTAATCTCGGTGGTATTATTATTTTAGACTTTATAGATATGAAGGACCCGGAACACCAGCGTCAAGTGAGCCGTACCTTGTCTGTTGGCCTGGACAAGGACCACGTAAAAACCAAGGTTTCCGGTGTGTCAGATTTGGGCCTTATAGAGATGACGCGTAAACGTACACGTGAAAGCCTAGAACAGTTGTTGTGCCAGCCGTGC
The DNA here is from genome assembly GCA_965366045.1 of uncultured Oceanospirillaceae bacterium. GTDB lineage: Bacteria > Pseudomonadota > Gammaproteobacteria > Pseudomonadales > Balneatricaceae > Njordibacter. Next base: position 57,891 of record CBDUDU010000003.1, on the reverse strand, counting down.
CCATCGTGCGCAGGCACCGGAACCACAAAAACGGCCGAAACCATTTGTTACGAAATATTCCGCGAAATCTTGCGAGCGCATCGAGCCTACGACACAGCCACCTATTTAGTACTTGCATCACAAGCTGTGATTGACCAATTACTAGATGAAGAGGCCCATCGGTTAGCCGAGTTGGAAGAGTTTATTGGCAAAAGTATCTGTTTGCAGGTGGAATCGCTGTATTTTAATGAACAATACGATGTGGTGCTGAGGTAATGATGTTGCGGGCGTGCCGCTGGTTATTCATGGGGTTATGTATCCCATTGCTCGTACTTGCCCTCGGTCTGACATGGTTGCGGATAGGCATTAATAGTCACCCCCTGTATCACAACTGGGTGCAGTCCCAAGTGAGCCAGGCCGTAGGCCAAGAGTTGTATTTGGATGCCTTTAATGTGCAACTACTCGGTAGTCAGCTGAAAATACAGTTGGCCGGGATTACTGCTGCACAAGAGCTTAGCTTAGCTCGCTTGTCGTTGGGTGTAGATGTACGCACCTCCCTGCTGCAGGGCCGTTTGGCTGTGTCGCAAGTGCAGGCTACAGGGTTGGCACTCAATTTGGCGCAACAGGCTAGCGGTGCTTGGGGGCCGCAGTCCACCGGTGAGCAGGGGGGGCAATCCGCACCAGCATTAATGCTAGCACTAGTTCAGCAGGTGCCAAACCTTTGGTTACACAATGTTAGTTTAAGTTTTCAGCCAGTCAACGCGCCGGTGATACGTATCCCCAACTTGAACGCTAGGCTAGCGTTAGATCATGACTCATTGCAGTCAGGTGATGGCTTGAACCACATATCAGTCTCGTTGTACGGTATTAATCAACCCAACTCAGGGGTGGACATCACCGGCCTTGAGGCTCACATGAAGGTCGCTATTTCTCCCCAACACGGCATAAAACAAGCGCAAATTTACCTGCACAGTGAAGGCGTGGATTTAACTCCATGGGCTTCTGCACTGGCGCAACAAACCGCTTCACAAAACTACAAAGCCAAGCTGAAACGCGTGTATATTGAAGGCGATTATTGGTTCAATTACCAACCAGGCCAGGGCCTTAAATTAACCACTAGGAAAATGAAGTTGGATCTTGCAAGTGATTCACTTCGTCTTGAGTTGTCTGGAAAACTGTCTGCCGCTAGTAGTGCCGAGGCTGGCTCCGAAGATCTCTTTATGATGGATGATTGGCGCTTGTCGGCTACCGAGTTAACGGGGCAGGTGAATGGCCGAGACATACCCACCGACACAGTTATTGCGCAGAACCAACACGGCCAGTTTGCTCTTGAGGTGCCTCAACTGAACTTAGACAGAACCCTTGCAGTGCTGCAAACAATTGAGGGATTACCGCCCAAGATAGTGACTCCAATTCATGCTTTAGCACCCTCTGGCAGAGCTACTAGCGTGCAGTTACATTTGAACCTCAGTCACCCCAAAGAGTTTTTGTTTCAAGCCCAGGTGCATGGTGCCAGTATTAAGCCGTGGCTTGGCGTGCCGCAAATTGAGCAAGCTGATGGCCACATTTGGCTTAATCGATATGGCGGCAAGGTTGCCATATCGGACGATAATGGGTTATCGGTGCGAGTGGTTAATTTGATCTCAAAGGCTTGGCCTATCGAAGGTTTAAAGGGTGAGTTTAGCTGGCGTTATGGTTCTTTAAGTAATCGCTTTGCGTCGTCTAATATGGCGATTGAGTTGGATCAAGGCCAAGCCAATTTAGCCATCGTGGCCGAATTTCCCCGTAAAGGTTCGGCCACTAAGCCGATGCTGCAGTTGGCCTTGGGTTTACAAAACTTAGATTTGGCAGGTTTACCCGATCTCTTACCCGACCGGGTGTTAGGTGATCAATTGGGAGCGTGGCTCACGCAATCCACCCCTGCGGGGCAGGTCACGCAGGCGGCTTTACTTTACTATGGTCAACCCGGTGTTTCCAAGTCGATACCGATTAAGGCCAAGGTGGTTAGTCCTTCTTTAATCTATACTAAAGGCTGGCCTGCGGTCGAAAACTTATTGGCTACAGTGGCGGTTAACGCCACAAGTGTCCGGGTGACGGCCCAGGCTGGGCATATACAAACACCTCAGCTAAGCCAGTCTATTGAAGGTTTGCAGGTACAAGTGCCTATTAAGGCTGGTGCAGGGCAATACATCAACGTCCAAGGGCAGGTGGCAGGCGAAGCGACGCACATCATGTCCTTAGCTCAACAATTGCCCATTAAGTTGAATTTACCGACCTGGCTGCATGATGCTCGTCCACAAGGTTTAGTTAAGGTGGCGGGCGACGTCGCCGTAGCGTATGGACACAAAGCGCCAGCCAGCTACAAGCTTGAGGTGTCTAGTCAAGACTTAAGTGCTACTTGGGCGCCGTTGCGAGCAGATTTGCGTCATATTGAATTTTTGGTTGATGTTAATTCTGCAGCTCACGGTATTGGTGCCATTGGTGCCATTAGTGGCTCCGGGCTAATGGATGGCCAAAAAATCAGTTTTAGACGGCTGGATCAGTGGGCATTAGCGCGGCCGTGGCTTGATCAAATTCCCATATCTATTATAGACAGCCAACGGTTAGCACAGCGAGATTTAGTCATTGAGTTTTCTGGCCGTGCACCGGCAGGTTATCTTAATACTAAATACAAACAACCTTGGTTGGAGCAAATTCCCGGAGAACTGCCTTTCGTTGTGCGTTTGGCAACCTGTACCGACGGCAGCGTTGATGCTTGTTCACAGTTATCGGCTCAGATCGACCTAACTCGAGCAGATTTCAATTTGCCAGCGCCCATAAATCAGTTGCAACAGATGCAGTTATTAGGCGATTGGCATGGCGAACAACAGCAGTGGTATGCGGCGATTGATGAACATCATATGTCTATTGTTCTACAGCAAGATAAGGCGACCGGTCGGAGTCTGCAGTGGCAGGGCGGAGTGCTGTCTTTGCAGCAGCCTGTGCACTGGGCGCAAACGGGTGAGTGGTCGGTATCTGGGGAGTTAGATAATATTGATATGCCGGCTTGGTGGCAAGCCTACCAAACGCATATAGGGCCGTTGGTTGATGCTAGTGGCAAGGCCGGTATACGGCCGCAGGTTAAAGTGCGGGTCAAACATGCACATTGGTACGATGTGACCCTAGATGATGCCACGCTCGACTTTAAAACAACGTTGGCCGAGTCTGCCTCCACTGAGGTTGCTCCGCCTTGGCGATTGCGCCTTACATCGGAGCAATTGACAGGCCAAATTAACTCTTTTAGCGCCAAAAACCCTTTGGTTGTGCACGTGGATTACGCGCGTTTTGATTTCCCCGAACCTCAAGCTGATGTAAACACCGACTTGTTGGAGCATATCGATCCTAGCGCCTTGCCCGATGCCGATGTGACCATTGATGAACTTATTAAAAATGGCGAATATTTTGGCCAATGGCAGTTTAAAACCCGACACCAAAATTCGCAGGTGAATGTACATGACTTAGAGGCGTTTATTCGCCATTCCCACCTACAAGGTAATTTAATATGGAGTAAAGTTGACGGTTTACACCAAACTCAGTTTACTGGCCGTGTAGCCACCAGTGATATCTCCAATATGTTGATTGATTGGGGGTACGGCCCAAGTGTGTCTGCCGACGTATCAGCCATCGAAGTTCAGTTAGAGTGGCCCCACTCGCCGTTAGCCTTTGCTCTTAAAGAAGTGACAGGCGATATAGGGCTACGTCTCAAACAAGGTCGGTTTGCTGATTCTCTGGATGGTGCCGCAGGTCTTAAAATTCTTGCGTTAATGGACATGAGCAGACTCATGCGCCGAGTTAAGCTGGACATCTCTGATGTAATTAAGCCAGGCTTTAGTTTTGACAGTGTTAACGCTCACTACCGCTTTAACCAAGGTGTTGCACAGACTATGAGCCCCTTGGCGCTGAAATCATCTTCCTTAAACCTTACCATGAGTGGCTGGATTGATTTTAACCAACGGCTAGTCCACAACAGCCTGGTGGTTACTTTGCCGGTGGTGGATAAGTTACCGTTAGCTGCATTACTAGCAGGTTTACCGCAATTGAGTGGCGCAATTTATATTGCCAACAAATTTATTGGCGACGAGTTGGAGACCTTTACTAGTGCGCGCTACCAAGTAGTGGGCTCATTAGACAAGCCGCAAGTTGAGTTAGTTAAGATATTTGATAAAGACTACCAAAACCAATCTGTTCAGGAGCGTATTGAAAATGTCATCTCAATCGATTAGTCACAATCAAGTGGTTAACTCAAAAGGACCGGGCACGGCGGTTGCGGTGGTGCAATTGGTCAGTAAGCTCAATGTTGAGGACAATCTAGAACAGGCGGCAACACAAATATCTAGAGCTGCTGCATTGGGTGCCAAGTTAATTATGCTGCCTGAGAGCTTTGCGGTGTTCGGTGACCCACAAATGGTGGCTTACGGCGCGCAGGCGGCCGTGCCAAATAGCGGCTTACGTTTATGGTTGTCGCAACAGTCAAAACTAAACCAAGTTTGGATTATTGGGGGTACTATTCCGTGCCAACAAGACATGCACGACCTGAGTAAGGTGCGCTCTGCATGTTTTGTTTATGATGATGGTGGCAAAGAAGTGGCTCGTTACGACAAAATACATATGTTTGACGTCGACATTGAAGACAGTCATGGCAGTTACCGTGAGTCCGATACCTTTGAAGCAGGCAACCAATTGGTAGTGGTAGACACGCCGGTAGGCAGGATAGGTTTAACCATCTGTTACGATTTGAGGTTTGCAGAAATTCACGCCCAGCTTGTGGATCGAGGTGCGCAGATTATTGCTAACGGTGCAGCCTTCACCAAAACCACTGGTCAGGCACACTGGCACACACTATTACGCGCACGTGCTATAGAGACGCAGTGCTATGTTTTAGCTGCGTCCCACGGTGGGCAACATGATCACCGTCAAACCTACGGCCATTCAATGATTATTGATCCATGGGGAACAATACTTGTTGAACTGGAAGAGGGTGCGGGTTTGGCAATCGCTAATGTTGATTTGGAGCGCGTTAAAACCATCAGGCAAGACTTTCCTCTGCAATCACAACGTCGGTTAACATAGAGCTATATCATTGGTTTAGTTACGTATTGGACTGCCTTGATCCAACATACTGATAATTCTTGCTTGTGTATCGCTTGAGCGCGCTAAGCGCAAAAATGCGTCTCGTTCAGCATCAAACAAATCCTGCTCGCTCATCATAGTATTGGTTTTTACTTTGCCACCGGTGAAAATTCGCGCAAGCTCGGTGCCTACGACAACATCGTGAGCTGTGATCTTACCTTGGTCTTCGGCTTCAAATAACCAGTCCATCATTTCGCGGTATGTGTCTTCGCCTGCCATAGGTAACGGTTTGCGTGGTTTGGCTTTTTTGACCTTATCCAGTTGTGATAACGCCTCTTGCAGGATGCGGTCACGGTTCATCATGTACTGGTCTTCTGGATACAGCATGGATTGCTCGGTGGCCTCAATGGGCGACTTAGCGGTCCAGCCGTAACCTACAATCATAAAGGCCTTCCAAGCTGCAGCTTTAATGTCGTCAAGTACTTCGTACCAGCGGTACAAGTATTCTTTACAACCACCTCCGCCAGGCACTACGCCGACGCTCGCTTCAACTAAACCCATCACCGAGTTAGCGTGGCAAATGACGTGATCGGCAGCCAATACAGCCTCAAATCCGCCTCCAATAGACATACCTACAGGGGCTGCAATCACGGGCAGTGGGCAGGTATTCATGGCATGCATGGTTTGTTGAAAGTGATTAAGAAAATCGTCCATACCTTGATAATCTTCAGCTTCAAAGAAACCACGAAAGGCGCTTAAGTTAACGCCACAGGAAAAATGTTGAGAGTCATTGTGCAACACTACGCCACGTAGATTTCGGCTTTGGGCTTGAGTCAAGGCATGTTGAATAACGGCCATAGAGTCGGCATCTAAAGCATTAGCTTTGGAATGAAATTCAACGATGGCGGCATTGTCGTATTCGTACCAACTGGCTTTGGTATTGCCGAATACCGGGGTAAGTGTTTGTTTCAGTTCTGAAAAACGTAATACACCTTGCGGACGTTCTACTGCAGTATAGTCCCCCGATTGGGTGAGGCTCACCAATTGCGCATCCACAACTTGGTAGAAACCTTGTTGGCGAGCCGCTAATGCTAAGATGGGTGCCACTTCGCGGCCTTCCTGTTGCATGCGCTCCACAACCCGTTGCGCGCCCAATTGGTCTAACAGTTCAAAGGGCCCATAAATCCAGTTGTAGCCTAACTTCATAGCATCGTCGATGGGTAGAATATTAGGCCCGGTTTCGGGAATCAACGAAGCGGCATAGTTCAAGGTGCTGGATAACACTTGCCATGCGAATTGGCCGTAGACGCTGTCATCATCCAGTAACACAGAAACACCTTCTGCTTCAGCTTTTTGCGCCAACGCTAATTGTAAGCGCTCACTCACTTGGTATTCACCACTTGCCAAGTCCAGAACTTGGCGGCCGGCTTCGGTGTCTTTATAAAAACCTTGACCACCTTTGTTACCGGTTTGACCCTTGGCAATCATTTGTGTCATCAACGTCACCGGCTGGGCGTATTGATGAAACTCGTCGTTAGCAGGTAAAATTTGCTCTAGGCTCTTGGCTACGTCTGCCATCAAGTCGATGCCAATTAAATCGTATAAACCAAATACGCCGGTTTTGGGAATACCCATGGGGCGGCCAAATAGTGCGTCTGCTTCTGCAGGCGACAGGCCTAATTTAAAGGCTGTATGTAAAGCGCATTGAATGGCGAATACCCCGACACGGTTGCCCAAAAATCCGGGGGTGTCTTCACACACCACCACGCCTTTGCCAAGATTGCTCTCGCAAAATTGATCTAGGGTAGTGATCACGTCATCACGGGTATGTTCGCCCCTGACTAACTCAAGCAAACGCATAAACCGCACAGGGTTAAAGAAGTGGGTAATAGCAAAGCGTTCACAAAATGCCTGAGGTAGGTCTTGCGTTAGCAAACTGATAGGGATGGTAGAGGTGTTAGACGTGACGATAGTCTCTGGGCCGGTAATAGCTTCAATACGGCGGTAGAGTGCTTGTTTTATATCTAAACGCTCCACTACAGCTTCTGCAATCCAGTCACAATCGGCCAATTGTTCAAAGTCGTCAATGGTGTTGCCACAATGGATTAATTGGCCAGCGTCGTTGCTCATTAAGCCCGGTGAATTAAGGTTTTGTAAACGTTTGAAACCACGCTCGGCTAGGGCGTTAACACTGTCATTGTTGCTGGGTAAGTCTAACAACCACACTTCAACTCCGGCATTGGCCACTTGGCCTGCGATGCCAGCACCCATGGTGCCCGCGCCGATCACCGCGACCTTTTTGATGACTGACTTAGGGGCTGTCTTGTTGGCGATGAGCTTGGCCATGGTTATTTCTCTATTGACTGAATAAATGTTTTCATAATGTTAAGGCTTTGTTTGGGTGCTTCCATGGGTAACATGTGGCCCATATTGGAAATCACTTGAGCCTGGGTGCCAAGGTCTTGAGCCAGTATGAAACCGGCTGATCGCTGGGTCATGCGGTCTTGTGCCGCGAGGATAACGCAGCTCGGGCAGCCTTTGTCAGCCAGTTGTTGGGCGCGCTTTGAACCGGTGGTATAGGCATCGCATGCGGCCAAGTCGATGGCTAACGGGTTGTTGGCCATAATGCGCTGGCCGATGCCAATGGGTTGCATGCCTGGCACCGCACTAGCACCTTGTTGATGTTGGTTACCAAATCCCCATTGCAGCATCATTTGTGCTGCTAAGTTGGGGTCGTTTTGGGCGGTTTCGATCAGGCTAGGATTAACAGGTATGGCACTGCCTGTTGATATGGCTACAATGGATTGCAGGCGGTCTGACAATATTTCAGCAGCTTCCAAAGCCACTAGTAGTCCTTGAGAATGGCCGACTAAGTGCACGTCGCCGACACCAGCAACATCTAATGCCCGCACTAACCATGAGCCCATGGCTTCGATGCTAGTTAAAGCATCACCTTCCGATAGGCTATGGCCAGGTAGGTCGGGGGCAAATACACTATAGCCGTGAAAGGCAAACCAACGTGCTTGCAAGGCCCACCCTCGATGATCCAAGCCCGAGCCGTGTATCAACACCACAGTCGGCAAACTGGCATCAAAAGGTTTGCCGCCGGTGGCCACAAAGGTGCTGTTATTGTCTACTTTAATATACATAACTAGGCCTCCATCTGCGCTATTTGCGCTGCAGCCACTTTTGCCGCGGCTCGTAAACCTAATCCAAAATCGGATTTGATGTCTTTAAGGGTTTCAATACCGACGGACACTCTGATTAGATCGGCGCTGATGCCTGCAGCCACTAAATCGGTTTCGCTTAAACGGGAGTGAGTGGTGCTACCTGGGTGTAATACTAAGGTGCGCGAATCGCCCACATTGGCCAGGTTGGAAGAGAGCTGTAGAGCATTAATAAACGCTGCGCCAGCGCTTCGCCCGCCTTTAACACCGAAGGTGAGCATAGAACCTGCGCCCTTAGGGAATAAGGTTTGAGTATGTTGGTCTGGCTCAATGTCGGGATGGTTCACCCAAGCCACTGCGTCTTGTTCTTGTAACCAAGAGACCATGGCCTGCGCATTAGTCACGTGTTGCTGCATACGCAGGTTGAGGGTTTCTAAACCTTGTAATAGTAAGAACGCATTGTGTGGCGTCATGGCGGCACCTATGTCGCGCATCGACTCGCAACGAATACGCATGGCCAAGGCAGATGGGCCAAATTCTTCCCAAAAATTCATGCCATGAAAGGGTTCATATGGCTGGGTTAAGGTAGGGAAGCGGCCGCTTTTTAACCAATCAAAATTACCCCCATCAATCACTACACCACCGATGGCTACGCCATGACCACCAATCCATTTAGTCACTGAATGAACCACAACATCGGCACCGTGTTGGATAGGATTATTTAAATAAGGTGTTGCAAAGGTAGCGTCCACTACTAAAGGGATACCCTGTAGATGAGCTGTGTCAGCAATAGCGGGTAAGTTAGAAACAGCAAGGCCCGGGTTGCCAATGGACTCACAGAATACCAATTTAGTATTGTCTTGGATAGCATCTGCTAGGGCATCTTGGTCGTTGATATCAACAAAGGTGCAATCAATGTTGAAACGTTTAAGTGTGTGCTTTAGTAACGTAACCGTAGAGCCGTAGATTTGAGCTGCACTAACAATGTGATCACCGGCGGAACACAGGCTAAAAAAGGTGACAAATAACGCACTCATGCCCGAAGCCGTACAAATGGCACCAGCACCACCTTCTAAAGCAGCTAACCGTTGTTCCAACACGGCCACCGTAGGATTAGTGATGCGGCTGTATATATGTCCACCTTGTTCTACGTTAAATAGGGCAGACGCTTCATCTACGCTATCAAATACATAGGATGTGGTTTGGTAAATAGGTACGGCACGGGAGCCGTGGTCCGACTCGGGTTGATAACCGCTGTGCAGGGCAATGGTGTCGGCCCCTAAAAAAGAAGATTTGCTCATGCTAATCACTCGAATAAATTGCGTTATGCTGGTGTTTTTGGATTTAAACCTAAGGTGTTAAAGTTAAACGGCAAACTCGTGATCTGGCCGGTTAACGGGCCTTGGTTAGTATTTACATCTAGTGTAAGACTAGCGCCTAAACTAACTAAAGAACACAAGACAAATGCCAAGTGCACGCCATATTTTGAAGAATAGGCTTGGCTGGTGATTTCGCCCACAATGTTTCCATCAATATAGACATCTAGGTCGCTAATTTCGCAGCGTTGACTAATCACTAAACCTTTGAGTTGGCGCCGCGAGTTTTGTTGGCGCAAGGCGGGTAATGACAAACTCTTGATGTTGGCATCTAAGTCAACGTATTGGTCTAAGCCACACTCTAGTGGCGTGGTGTCATAGCCCATGTCGTTGCCCAGCGACAATAGACCACTTTCCACCCGTTCAATCAGGTTGGGGCAGCCCGGGCCTACGTTGAGGTCTTGGCCTTTTTCAAATAGTTCATCCCACAAGGGGCCTGCCAGGCCTGCATCATTGACATAAACTTCAAAACCACCTTGTTTGCTCCAGCCTGAGCGCGCCACTTGCATGTTTACACCTTGGTAACGCATGGGCTGAATGTTAAAGAACTTAATATTGCGTACATCTTCACCAAATACCCGTGCCATCAATTCTTCTGCCTTTGGGCCTTGTACTGCAAGGGGCCAAATATCAGGTTCACTAACCTTCACATCTAGGTTAAACCCGGTTGCTAAGCCTTGAGCCCACAGCATAACGTCAGTATCGGCGATGGATAACCACCAATCGTTTTCGCTGAGTTTAATGGCAATGGGGTCGTTGACGATGCCGCCTTGTTCGTTACACAGGGGCACATAAAAACAACGGCCAATACGTGCTTTAGACAAATCTCGTGGGGTCATCAGCTGGATCAATTGGTAGGCATCGGGGCCACTAATCGCCACCTGTTTTTCACATGACACATCCCATACTTGTACGTGCTCGCACAGGTGCCAATAGTCTTCTTCAACCCCGCGATAGCTGGTCGCGAGTAAGGTATGGTTGTATACGGTGTAAGCCCGAACACCAGCAGCTTCTACCCGGCTAGTGAATGGAGTGGAGCGGGTACGACGAGATATAGAAAGTTGTGGCATCATGATGTTACGACCAAGTGAAAGCTATAGTTGAATTAAGTGAACGGAATATACGCCCTCAAATAGCACAGGCAAATAGTCAAGCCCACATAGTCACTTTCAATACTGCTTAGACCAGATGAGTCATTTAAGGCGGCTAACGACAGGCTTCGAGGCCCAGGGCATTAAAGTCAAATGGCAAACTTGTGAGAGTGCCTTTGGCTTTGCCTTGGTCTGTATTCACTTCTACCGTGGTGGCCCCATTCAATGCCGCTAAATCACACATCACAAAGGCCAAGCGGCGCATGTATTTGGGTGAATAGGCTTGGCTGCGAATGTCGCCAATTTTTTGGTCGCCTACACACACGTTTAAATCACCCAAATTACGGTGATACTCAAGTACTAACCCCATCAATTGTTTAGTAGGTTTGCGTTCACGTAACGCGGGTAAGCTTAAGCTTTGAATATCAGCATCTAGGTCTACGTATTTGTCGAGGCCTATTTCGAATGGCGTGGTTTCGTGGCCCATATCATTGCCAAAAGATAACAGACCACTTTCAATGCGTTCAATTAAGTTAGGGCAGCCTGCACGTACGTCTAAATCTTGGCCTTTGGCGAACAATTCATCCCATAACTGAGTGCCAATACCAGGGTTGTTAACAAACACTTCATACCCGGTTTGTTTGCTCCAACCTGAACGAGCCACTTTCATACGTTGACCATTGTATATAAACGGTGCAATAGCAAAGAAACCTAAGTCTTTTATTTCGTCACCAAATACACGGCACATCAGCTCTTTGGCTTTAGGTCCTTGTACGGCTAGGGGGAAAATGTCCGGTTCCCTCACTTCAACATCTAAACCAAAACCAATAGCCAAACCCTTGGCCCAAAGTAATACGTCGGAATCTGCAACCGACAAACGCCAATGACGATCATTCACTTTAATGGCCACCGCATCGTTCATCATGTTGCCGTTTTCGTCACACATCGGCAAATAATAACAGCGGCCAACTTTGGTGTTAGTTAAGTCTCGTGGAGTCATATACTGCGCGAGTTGGTTGGCACCTGGGCCCATTAATGTGACCTGCTTTTCGCAACTCACATCCCACACTTGTACGTTTTCGCATAAGTGCCAATAATCCACTTCTATGCCACGAAATGAAGTGGCAAGCAGGGTATGGTTATAAACTGTATAACCACTAGCTCCTGCAGCCTCTACGCGGCTACTAAACGGCGTACGACGTGTACGACGAGACATGGATAAATGTGGGCGCATGCAAGTCACTCCAATGCATAAAAAGATGCCCCATTCTGCCTTCAATTACCCTAGGCATCAAGTGCACTTAGGTAAGGATTGCGACGTGGGTCTGCCCCGTTAGCGAAGCGGGGCTTAGGCCGCGTACGTCTGTTCATCAATGCGTAGGTTTCGAAACTCAGCTTCAACTAGAGCCTTAGCCATGGCCATGGAATCAGCTCTTAAATAACCGTAGCCGCGCACCTTATCAAAGAGCTTAATTGTATCCACTATTTGGGCCGCGTTAGTGGCGTCTAACTGCCCTAATAGGAGATTGATTTGCTCTACATAATAACCCACAAAAGCGCGTTCAGCTTTGCGTTCTGTATGGTAGCTATAGGGGTCGATGGCAGTGCCACGAATACCTTTTAGCATGCTCAATGGCTTCATTAATTTGAGCATCCAGCTGCCTATGTTATATTTTTTAGGCTGATTTAGGTTTTTATTCCAGCCAGCAAAACCTAGCGGCGAAAGGTTTAGGGATATATGGTAGTCGCCGCTAAATTCGTTATTCAGTTTGGCCTTAAAATCCGGCTGACTAAACAACCGAGCCACTTCGTATTCATCCTTAACGGCTAACAACTTAAAGTAAGTGGTGGCCAAGGCTTGTTTGAGTGACTCGGTGTTGTATGTGGGCAATTTGATGTCAATAATGTGCTGCCAATGGCCTAATTGTTGGCTATATTGGTCGGCGAAGGTTTGGTTTTGGTAATTACTCAAGCGTTGTTCACGGTCTGCTAGCAGCTGTTCGTAACTCGGCGCAGACGCTTTAATCTGCAATACTTGTGGTTGCTCTATGCCTACATGGGCTAATTGGCGCCCAAGGTGCAAGGCACGAAGATTGGCGTCAATCGCGACCCCGTTTAAATGCACCGCTTGTTCTAGTGCGGCAATAGAAACCGGCACTAGACCTTTTTGTACTGCAAAACCCAATAACATAACGTTGGCGAAAATGGTGTCCCCCATTTGTTGCAACGCTAGTTGATGAAAGTCTAATTGGTGACGGTTTTTGGATACGTGAGCAGCAATCAGGTCTAAACATTCATCCTGCTTAAACACAAAATCGGCATCCTGCACAAAGTTAGATACAGGGATTAGGTGACTACTCACCACCGCTTGTGTATTTTGGCTACATAAGCCCAATACGCTGGGTGCCACGGTCACTACTGCATCAGCGGCTAACAATAAATCGGCACGCCCCTCAACAATACGTGGGGTTGTCACTTGTTCTGGCGTGGCTGCCAAGCGTACGTGGCTCAATACCGCGCCACCTTTTTGTGCCAAACCTGAAAAATCTAAGGTCATAAAGGCGTTACCGTCTAAATGAGCGGCCATACCTAACAATGCACCAATGGTGAGTACACCAGTGCCGCCAACGCCGGTAACAGCAATGTTGAAGGGCTGCTCTAAACCTTTATGGGTAGCCGGTTTGGGCAACTCCAGCAGTGTTTGTGATTGGGCTTTAGGTTTACGCACTTGTGCACCTTCAATGGTGATGAAAGAAGGACAAAACCCCTTCACGCAAGACAAATCAGCATTACAGCTGGATTGATTGATTTTGCGTTTGCGGCCTAAATCTGTGTCTAGTGGCTCGATGGCTACACAGTTTGACTGTACTGAGCAGTCACCACAACCTTCACATATTTCGGGGTGAATCCAAGCGCGGGTTTTAATGGCTTCAACTTTGCCTTGTTTACGTAAACGGCGTTTTTCTGTTGCACAGGTTTGTTGGAACACAATAACACTTAAGCCTTGCTGCTCGCGCAAACGTAGCATGATGGGCTCTAGCTCGTCACGATGTCCTAGATATGTGCCTTGTGCTAGCTCAGACTGCTTGAATTCGCTTGGGTTGTCTGCCAAAACGATAATTTCTTGCACGCCTTCATGGTATAGCTGATGGGTAATTTGCGGCATGGTTAAAACGCCGTCCACACTCTGGCCTCCGGTCATTGCAACCGCATCGTTATAAAGGATTTTATAGGTAATGTTAGCGCCAGCGGCTAACGATTGGCGAATGGCTAAGGAACCCGAATGAAAGTAGGTACCATCGCCAAGGTTAACAAACTGGTGTGCTTCATCGGTAAAGTGGGCGCAACCTGCCCACATGGTGCCTTCTCCACCCATTTGACTAAAGGTTTCGCTATTGCGACCCATCCACTGCACCATAAAGTGGCAACCAATGCCTACAGCAGCACGGCTTCCTTCGGGTACTTTGGTAGAGGTGTTATGGGGACAGCCGGCGCAGAAATAGGGCGTGCGGCTAACCGGAGCCAGAATCTCTGAGCTGGCCTCATGTTGGGCATCGATACGCGTGATTTGAGCTGTTAGCTGAGCCCTGGTGTCGGCGCCTAGGTCTAGTTTGAGCAGCCGCTGAGCGATCACCTTAGCCACCATAGGCACATCAAGCTCTTTGTCTAACGGCAATACGCTATGATCTAATTCGTCAAATTTACCGGTGATGCGAGGTCGATTGTGGGTGGCCCAGTTAAAGAGCTGTTGCTTGATTTGGTTTTCGATCATTTCGCGGCGTTCTTCCACCACTAAAATCTCTTCTAAACCTTCAGAAAATTCACGGATACCTTGTGGTTCAAGTGGCCAAGGCATACCCACTTTAAATACGCTAATACCCAACTGCGCAGCTTGATCGTCGGTTAAACCTAATTCGTGGATGGCTTGTCGGGTTTCTTCGTAAGACTTGCCCGATGCCACAATACCAAAACGGGGTTTAGGCGCGGCTAAAGTGACACGGTTAAAACCATTGGCTCGAGCGAAGGCAAGTGCAGCGTAACCCTTGTGATTTTGTAGGCGCGAATCTTGCTGCATACGATCATCGGGCCAGCGCAGGTTTAGGCCGTCTTCTGGAATCTCAAAATCGTCCGGAATCACAAATTCTACGTCTTCGTCTTTAAGGCTAACCGCTGCGGTGGTTTCCACAGTTTCAGAAATTACCTTAAATCCAACCCAGCAGCCGCTATAGCGAGACATAGCAATGCCCGCTAGACCCATCCAAATGTATTCATGAATGGAGGAAGGGTATAACACCGGCATGGTGGATGACATAAAAGCATGGTCCGACTGGTGTGGTACGGTGGAGGACTTGGCGCCATGGTCATCTCCGGCTACACATAACACTCCGCCATAAGGCGCAGATCCCGCAGCGTTTGCATGTTTAAACACGTCGCCACAGCGGTCAACACCGGGGCCTTTGCCGTACCACATGCCGACTAGGCCATCGAATTTGGCATCTTTAGACAGGTGTAGTTGTTGTGAGCCCCACACCATAGTAGCGGCTAACTCTTCATTGACGCCAGGTTGAAAACGAATGTTGTGTTGGTCTAGATAGGGTTGCGCTTGCTGTAGCGTTTTGTCTAGCAAGCCTAAAGGCGAACCACGGTAACCACTGATAAATCCACCTGTGTTCAAACCAGAGCCTTGGTCGCGGCGAACTTGCGCCATGGGAATGCGTGCCAAGGCTTGCACTCCACTCATATATACTTGGCCAGAATCTTGGCGGTAACATTCAAACAGGTCTTCAGGCTGGTAGGCGAGTGGTTTAGTCATGGCGGAAAATCTCACGCAGTAATTGTAGGTGTAGTAGTGCAGTATGGAGTATTTAGGGTGAAATTAGTTTGCGTATTAATGCCTAAATAAGGAATAATTGAATAGATTTTTTCGGTAATTAGTTAAATATTAGGATAAATTCCCTAAAAAGGTAAAGTATGAAGTTAGACAGTTTCGATATTAAGATATTGCAGCAATTGCAAAATGATGCCAGTCAGTCGGTGCAGGTGGTGGCTGATCTGGTGGGTTTATCACATACGCCCTGTTGGCGTCGTATCAAGCGGCTACAAGAAAGTGGCGTCATCAGTGCCAATGTCGCGTTAGTGGACGCCAAGAAAGTAGGTCTAGGGGTGGTAGTGTTTGTCACGGTTAAGCTCAATGGCCATGACGAGCAACTATTGGCGCAGTTTGAAGCTGCCGCCGTGGCAATGGATGAAGTAATGCAGTGCTACATCATGTCCGGTGACGTGGATTATTTGTTACGCGTGGTGGTGCAATCGATAGAGCAATACGAACTAACCCTAAAACGTAAGTTGGTGAAATTACCTGGCGTCGCTGCACTTAATTCTAGTTTTGCATTAAGAGAACTCAAGAATCAACATTTGTTGCCCTGGCAGCTGGTGTCTACCCAGCACTTATGAAGTGTAGCGCAACCCAAACAAGCCGCCAATGATGATACAAACTAGAGTTACTATAGCGTTGATTGCTAGCACTGAAGTGCCCGACAAGCCGGCGCCAACAGAACAACCGCTGGCAATGACTGACCCCACACCCATAAGGGCGCCTGCTAGCAGATAACGAGTAACTGGATGCTGAGTATCAAAACCTTGGAATGTGAAGTCGCGCCGAACTAGAGTGATGAGCAACGAACCCACAAAACAGCCCATTAATAGGCCAGCGCCAAGCCTCACAAAGGGCGCGTCTAGGGAGAAGATGGAGATCAGGTTTTGGGCGGCAGGTGCGCTAAAGGTAATGCTTTGCGGCAACATTGCATTGAAGCTATGGTAGGCCACAAAGCTGGTTGAGTACCATCCCACAGCAACGGCTAGGCCCACAACCATAGCACCGATCAGCTGAGGCCAGGCACGCTGTTTTAACAGTAGTGCCGCACATAAGCTAGAAATAACCAAGCCTACTACCGCGTAGTGCGATTGTGCCAACGGTAAAACTTCATACAGCTGACTGCTGGGCCAATCTAAACGCCATAAGTCCTGTACTTTGATGCGTAATGATCTCAGCTGGCCGCCATAGGCGAGCTGAGCTGCCAAGGCAAAGGCCATGAGGGTGAAAACCGACCTTAGGTTGCCAGTGGCAATAAGCACGAGTTGCCTAGAACTACAGCCACGGCTTAATATCATGCCAAAGCCGAACATCAGGCCGCCGACAATCGGCCCGCTGAGACTCGCCTCAGAGGCGATAATTTGTGCTTCGCTGATATCGCTGGCATCGCCTCGTAACAGTAATTGAGTGACCAGAATAGACACGCCTAAACCTAATAACCAAGTGTAGCTATCAGCGCCCATTTTAAACTGGGAAAAATCCAGTACCAATCTACGCAGGCAAAAGTGGCTCAGCGCTGAGCCCATACCAAAGGCTAAACCCAGGGCGAGGCCAAGGTATAGCTGTAATGGTTGGATGCCAATATCGGTGATAAGTTGCTCGTAGTCCATAAGAAATGCCAATCATTCATATGGCTTAATTATAAGGGTTCCTAACTTGCAAATCACGTTTTTTAGTATGCAGGATTATGGTCGTAGGTAGATATAACCTTGCTGCTGTAATGCCACAATGGCGGGTAGGCCAGCCTGAACTACGTCTTCTTGTGCTACATCATATAGGTCAGCTCGGGTGATGTGGTAAGCGGCAATGGTGTTGCCACAAATTAAAAATTGCACATCCTGCAATTTCAGGTTGTCCAAGGTGATTTGTTTAGTGGTGTCTGAGGTAGCCGTAATAAAATACTCGAGAGACGGTCCGTGGATAACCACTTTGATATCTAAAGTGTCTTCGTCTAGGGCCTCTATGTGATTGTTTATGTTATTAAAAGTGGCGTTTATGCGGCTTTCGTCTGCATAATTGATGTGATAGACCACTTTTTGAGGTGCGTAGGTATCAGCCCAAGTGCTCGTGGGTACGCAAAGAACAAGGCATGCTGTGAGCAAAAATCGGTAGCGTGTCATGGTTCTTTGACTCCTTTGGTAGGCCTTTAACTCAAGATAGCATAGTTTCGCAGTATTATTTTTCGTCTTTTTATATAAATAAATAATATAAGCTTATGCTGTATAGTTTGTTTTGGAATATGCTACTTTAGTTGCTTGTAATGTTTGGCATGGATTCAGTATGCTACAAGTATTGCTTGATCAAACGACTTATTTATGACTACACCCAGTACTAAGCAGCTCCTGCAAACCATGCAGCACGCCAGCGAACACTTAACCACCAATGACCGACGTGACTTTTTACGTCGTGGAGTTAGTTACGTGGCTGGCGCTGCTGCCGTTGGCGGTGCGAGTATCGCTACGGCATCGGGTGTGAGTAGTAATTTACCACCTAATGAACCTCAGTGGGGTCGCCAGTTAGGCACCGGTGTGGTTGAAAATCCTTATGGATTACCATCACGCCACGAATCACAAGTAGTGCGTCGTACGGTGCCTTGGCTAACAGCCGAATCAATTTCGTCCATTAGTATGAGTCCAATACAGGATCTTAAAGGCATTATCACACCTAATGGTTTGGTGTTTGAACGTTATCATGCGGGCGTGCCCGACATTAACCCTGACGAACACCGGCTGATGATCCATGGTCTGGTTGATAATCCACTTATTTTCACCATGGAAGACCTTATGCGTTTTCCATCAGTGTCTGAAATTAAATTTATTGAATGCCCTGCAAACGGTGGTATGGAGTGGCGCGGCCCACAGATGGAAGCCTTGCAATTCACCCACGGTATGTTGAGCTGCTGCGAATGGACCGGAGTGCCGCTAAAAGTACTATTGGATGCGGCTGGTATTCAAACTGAAGGAAAGTGGATTTTGGCCGAAGGCGCAGATGGCGCGCACATGAGCCGTTCTATCCCCATTGAAAAAATCCTTGATGATACCTTGGTAGTGTACGCTCAGAACGGCGAAATGTTGCGCCCTGAACAAGGCTACCCATTGCGGTTGCTTAATCCAGGTTGGGAAGGTAATACATCAATTAAGTGGCTACGTCGTATCGAAGTGGGCGACAAGCCGTGGCATCACCGTGAAGAAACGTCTAAATACACCGACTTAATGGAAGACGGACGCGCGCGTCGCTTTACCTTTGTACAAGAGTGTAACTCGGTAATTACTAGCCCTTGCCCAGAAAACCCTATCCGCCGCAAAGGCTTTTTAGAAGTTGAAGGTTTGGCATGGACCGGCCGTGGCAAAATAAAAGGTGTAGACATTTCCTTTGACGGTGGCGTTTCTTGGCGTCCAGCACAGCTCAAAGGGTTGGTGTTGGATAAAGCTCTTACGCGCTTTAGTTTAACGACTCAATGGCAAGGCGAACCATGGTTGATTCAAAGTCGCGCATATGATGATAGTGGTTATGTGCAGCCTACATTAGCCCAGCTTAGAGAACAGCGTGGCGTCAATTCTATTTACCACAAAAACTCAATTCATACATGGCAAATTGCTCCAACAGGGGAGGTGAAAAATGTTCAAATCACCTAAATCTCTTCTTATGTTGGCAGTTGTTGTGTTGGGTGCTGCTGGTGTGGCTTATGCCCAAGATTATCAGATTGGTACCCCAGCCACCGCGCTTGAAATCGCCGGTTGGGATATTGATATTCGGCCAGACGGTAAAGGCCTCCCTGTAGGTAGTGGTAATGCCATTGATGGCGAAGAAGCCTACGAAATGGTTTGTGCCTCATGTCACGGTGTATTTGGTGAGGGCGAAGGCCGTTGGCCAGTATTAGTGGGCGGTGAAGGCACGCTAGCCGATGAACGCCCGGTTAAGACGGTAGGCAGCTATTGGCCTTACGCCAGTACCTTGTTTGATTACATTCGCCGTGCCATGCCATTTACAGCGCCCATGAGTTTGAGTGATCAGCAAGTTTATGACATCACTGCATATGTGCTCTATATGAATGACATTATCGAAGAAGATTTTGAATTGTCACAACAAAATTTGGCACAGATTGTAATGCCTAATGAAGATGGCTTTTTTGTAGATGATCGTCCAGATGTGCAAAATCCACGCTGTATGAGTGATTGCGCAGATCCAGACAAGCTTATGATGAAAGGCTCTCTTGCGGGCGTCACACCCATTGGCCATTTTGTAGAAGGTGCAGATGCGCCAGCGGCCAGCCATTCGGGCCAGCATGATTTAGAAGCCAGTAAAGAAGCCGAGCGTAAGGCCGCTATCACCGGTGAAGAACCCGCTGTAGCCGAGGCAAGCGAACCGGCGGCAATGAGTGCAGCCGCTATCGCTGGCGAATCAACTTACAAAGCAGCGTGTGGAGTATGCCACACCAATGGTTTGGCAGGTGCACCTAAAGTCGGTGACGCGCCGGCCTGGGTTGAGCGCTTGCAACAAGGCAATGACCTTTTGATCAGTCATGCCTTGCAAGGTTTCGCTGGGAGCACAGGTTATATGCCAGCCAAAGGTGGCAGAGCAGATTTATCAAACGAAGCAGTGACCAATGCGGTCCTATTTATGGTGGAGTCTCAACACTAACGTTGGGTTTCATAAAGACAAAAACGAGGAAAAACCAATGCGAAAAAACATAATAAAGCACGCATTACTGGGTTTGGCGTTGATCGGCGCGTCATCCGTGACGCTGGCAGACTATTCTGCAGACGATATAGCCAAGGGTAAAGCGCTTTATCTAAATAAGAAAAAAGGCAATTGTATTGCCTGTCATATGATTCCTGATGCCGATGCCAAGTTGCCCGGTAACCAGGGTCCGCCTTTGTTGGCCATGAAGGCACGATTTCCAGATTCAACCAAGCTTAGGGCCCAGATTTGGGATGCTACCGTAAGAAATCCACTGAGCATTATGCCTCCCTTTGGCCGGCACTGGATTTTATCCGAAGCAGAAATTGACGCCTTAATCGCTTATTTATACGAATATTAATGTCTACTAATTTAATTTTAAGCTTTGCTATGTCAACGCGAAGCCAAGGAATAAACCAATGATGAATCGAAGAAGTGTTTTAAAAGCTGTGTTTACCGGTGGCTTAGTTGCTGGTTTGGGCGTGTTGATGCCTCGCGTGGCACTGGCCGCATGGTCTAAGGCTGCATTTGAAGCCGAAACGCAAGAAGCCGCTATGGGTGCTTTGTATGAAGCCGCCCCTAGTGCCAGTGTAGACGTCACCTTAAAAGCGCCAGACATTGCCGAAAACGGTGCTGTGGTACCTATTAGTGTGAATAGTAGTCTCGCTGGCGTTACCAGCATTGCCATCTTTGTGGCGAATAACCCACAACCACTAGCGGCGCAGTTCACCATTCCAGAAGGTACGTTAGCTAATGTGTCTTGCCGGATTCGTATGGGTAAGACCTCTGCTGTGACTGCAGTGGTCACAACAGACAGTGGTTCATTCAGCGCTTCTAAGGAAGTGAAAGTAACAATCGGCGGCTGCGGCGGCTAAGGGCGAAACAGGAGAAATTATCATGGCAAAAGGTATTTTACGCGCCAAAGCTAAAGCAAAAGGCGGCAATACGGTAGTTAAGATCATGGCTAAACATGCTATGGAAACGGGTAATCGCAAAGATAAAAGTGGCAACAAAATTCCCGCTAACTACATTCAAACCCTCACTGTTGCGTACCAGGGTAAAACCGTTATGGAAACCAATATGGGAACAGCCATTTCTAAAAATCCATACTTGGCCTTCACCTTTGTTGGTGGCACTAAGGGTGACGAATTAGAAATGACTTGGACGGAAATTACCGGCGCTACGGCCACGGAAACCGCCAAAATCAAGTAGCCAGTAATGGCAACTCTATAGCAAGAGGCATGTGATATGAAAATAATAAAATCCCTGCTAGCCGGCGCTTCATTAGCGCTTGTTGCTAGTGTCAGCCAAGCCGCAACCAGCGGTAATACACTGGCAACCGTAGACCCAGAGGCCGACCGGTTGGCTTTACAAAGCTACTTTCAAAAGCGCTTTCCAAAAGTGGCTGTGAGTGACTATGTGAACGGTATTTACGCCCTCGATGCTCCCTCACGTGAGCAATGGCAAGAAATTGAAGAGTTTCCACCCTACGAATTTGATGTTGAAGAAGGCGAAGAACTATTTAATACACCCTTTGCCAATGGCAACTCCTATGCCGACTGTTTTGACAACGGTGGTATAGGTATTCGGCAAAATTTCCCACGTTGGGATGAAGGCCAGGGGCAGATAGTGACGCTTGAACTCGCCATCAACCAATGTAGAGAAGCTAACGGTGAAAAGGCGCTAGGCTGGAAAAAGGGCAAAATAGCTAAGGTTTCTGCTTATATGGCCTATACGTCGCGGGACAACGTGTTTGACCTACAAATTCCTAATGATGAAGCTAAGGCAGCCTATCTCGATGGCAAACAAAGTTTTTATGCGCGCCGAGGTCAATTAAATATGAGTTGTGCAAACTGTCATGTGGCTGGAGCCAATATTCTCATCCGAGCAGACTTGCCGGGTCCAACTTTGGGGCATGTGACTCACTTCCCAGTGTTCCGCTCTAAGTGGGGTGAGTTAGGTACATTGCAACGTCGTTATGGTGGTTGCCAAAAGAATGTTCGTGGTACGCCACAAAAAACACAAGGTGAGAAGTTCCGTAACTTAGAATTTTTCCAAACGTATATGTCTAATGGGTTAGTGGTCAATGGCCCTGGCGCACGTAAATAAGCAGACAAGGAGAACAATATGAATAAAACAATTTCTCTTGTGGCCGCATTAATGATGGTTTCGGCCGGCGTTTCGGCGCAGTCCTTTGACGAAGCATTTAATGCACAGCGTGCCATGTATGGTAAGGGCCATAGCTTTACTTTTGAGGGACAAACCTACACCACGGATCACCCTGAAGAAGTGGCCGCTGCGGTGGAGGCAAACGCCGACAATGCAGCCAAGTTGTTAGCAGCAGCCAAAGACCAGCATGCACAAGTAGCGGCCGTGGACTTTGGTTGGACCCTGACCAAAAATCTGCTTAAAGCATCTGCCAAGGCGTTAGCGTCTGGAGACTTCCGTAAGTCGATGGATATTTCTGCTCAAGCCCAGTACCACGCACGTATGGGCATGGTTCAATACCATCAGTCGCAAAAAGAATGGGTCATGGCTGTACCTGAGTAAGGTTTCAAGCCAAAAGACTTAACTAGTTCAAGCCCACGTTCTGCCGTAATTGTAGTTCGGTGGGCTTATTTTATTGTACTCATTATTTATAGGAATGCATCATGTCTACTAGCCGTCGCGACTTTGCTCGCTTAATGGGGATTGCCGCGGTCGCTGGCGTACTTCCTCGCCAAGGTTATGCTGCGCAAAAGCAGGCAGCAGATTTTTATGAACTACCAAATTTCGGCAATGCGCGCTTGCTACATATGACGGATTGCCATGGTCAGTTAAACCCAGTGTACTTTCGTGAGCCAAGCATTAATCTGGGTGTTGGTTCTGCCTACGGCAAAGCCCCCCACGTAGTGGGCAATAAATTTCTTGATCATTTTGGTATTGAAGCGGGCTCTTTAGAAGCCTACGCCTTTACCTATTTGGATTTTGAAAAGGCAGCGCAGGAATACGGCAAAGTGGGTGGTTTTTCCCACTTAAAAACCCTTGTAGACCGTTTGCGTACTAGTTACGGTAGTGAAAATACCTTGTTGCTAGACGGTGGTGATACTTGGCAGGGTTCTGGCATCAACTACAAAACTCGTGGTATGGACATGGTAAGAGCCTGTAATCTACTAGGTGTAGATATGATGACCGGCCATTGGGAATTTACCTATCACCAACAAGAAATACTCAACAATATAAGCCAGTTTAATGGTGAATTTTTAGCCCAAAACGTGCTAGTGACTGAAGACGCCTTATTCGACGGTGCCGATGAGTATATTTACGATGAAGACTCAATGCGGGTATTTAAACCCTATAGTATTCGTAACATGGGAGGTGCCAAAGTGGCGGTGATTGGCCAAGCCTTCCCGCGGGTTAAAATTGCCAACCCTGCACGTTTTGTTCCGGACTGGAGTTTTGATATTAACGGCGAAATGATGCAAGAGTTGGTAGACGACTTGCGTCAGAACAAAGGCGTGGATGCCGTGGTGGTATTGTCTCACAACGGTATGGATGTGGACGTGGCGATGGCTCAGCGAGTCACAGGTATTGATGCTATTTTGGGTGGACACACTCATGACGGCATACCGGCGCCTACACAAGTTAAAAACAACGGACACACCACTTTAGTGTGTAACGTGGGTTCTAACGGTAAGTTTTTAGGTGTATTAGATTTGGATATCGGCAAAGGCAAGGTGAAGGACTTCCGTTACCGCTTATTACCTGTATTTTCTGAGCTCTTACCAGCGGATAAAGACATGGCGGCACTCATCGCTGCCGAACGTGCTCCTTATGCTGATTGGATGGACGAAGAATTGGCAGTGGCTGATGAAACTCTATACCGACGGGGCAACTTTAACGGTACCTTCGATCAGGTAATCTGTGATTCGTTGCGTAGCCACTATGACGCACAAATCTCTTTATCTCCTGGCTTCCGTTGGGGTACCAGTGTATTACAGGGGCAAACCATTACTATGGAGCGGGTGTTAGATCAAACCTGTACTACCTACCCGGAAACCTATGCTCGTGACATGACCGGTGCTGACATTAAGCTCATTTTGGAGGATGTAGCCGATAACATTTTTAATCCGGAACCTTATCTGCAGTCTGGTGGGGACATGGTGCGCTTGGGTGGCTTAGACTACCGTTGTGATCCTTTAGCGGCAATGGGTTCACGTATCGATGAAATGCGCTTGGATAACGGCACTGTAATTGAAGCTAATAAATCCTACCGTGTTGCGGGTTGGGCCACCGTCGGGTCTCGTTCCGAAGGTGATGACATTTGGGACGTGGTAGCGCAATATCTACGTGATCAGCAAGAAGTGAAGATTACTAAACTCAATACGCCTAAGTTAGTAAATGTAGCAGGTAATCCGGGTTACAAAGGGTAAAGGTGCAGAGCATGAATAAATTTATAAAGCAGGTGCTGTTATTGCCCTTATTTGGCTTAACTGCGGGGCTATTGAGCGCCGACGAAGTAAGTATTAAACCCAGCGAATTGCGCCTGAATGGGCAATTGAGCCTGGTTACCGAAGCTATCAACGAAAGCCCTGTGGTACTGATAGTGCACGGCACCTTGGCCCATAATGGCATGGAAATTATTGCCAGTTTACAAGAACTACTGGCCGACGAAGAACTTAATAGTTTAGCCATTAACTTAAGCCTAGGTATTGACAACCGGCACGGCTCTTACGATTGCGCAGTACCTCATCAGCACCGTCATGAAGATGCTAGTAGTGAAATTAGTGCCTGGGTAGGTTGGCTTAAGGGACAAGGTGTTGAACAGATCTTACTGGCCGGGCACTCACGCGGTGGCAGCCAAGTGGCTGCTTACAGCCAGCAAGCAGACGATGCCATCATCGGCCAAGTGTTGATTGCTCCCATGACTTGGAGTCCAGAGTACGCTGCTACTACCTATTTACACCGTTACCAAAAATCCTTGGCTGAGCAGTTGCTGCTGGCAAAGCAGCAAGCTAGCGATGCTTGGATGCCAGAGGCCACGAATTTCATCTATTGCAAAGATGCACCTCAAGTAAAAGCAGCTAGCTTTTTGTCCTATTACCAACCGCCACAAACACTCAATACGCCTGATTTAATAATTCAAGGCGGCTTGCCAACGGTACTGTTGGCAGGCAGTGAGGACCAGGTGATTAAAGACTTACCTCAACAAATGCAGACCCGCGAATTCTCTAACCTAGAGTTTCTTGTTGTGGACGGCGCCGACCACTATTTCAGGGATTTATATGCCGATGAGGTGGTGGAAACGATGCTTGAGTTGATTGAGTCAGCGGGGCAATAGGTGGAACGCAGGAAGGCTAATTTTCAACCATGGCTGTTAAGCCTATTGTTGTTATTGCCGAGCAGCTGGGTATTTGCTGATGCCTTTTCCATACTTAAACACCCCCAGCAGTTACAGCCAGATCGGGTGTTAGTGCTAGTGGCAGAAATTGAAAATTGTAGTTTTTGTGACCGTGTGAAGCAAAATTTTTTGCTACCGCTCACCTTAAATTCACAGTGGTCGTCGCGTTTTCAAGTGGCAAGGGTCGATCTTAATTCGCCCCAAATACTTGTTGATTTTTCCGGCCAAAAACTATCGCAGCAGGCGTTTGCAGCGCAGCTAGGTGTCGATTTCTCACCCACTTTAATGTTTCTTAATCCGCTCTCTGGTGAGCGTATTGGTGAAGATATTGTGGGTTTGGTGACGCCGAATTTTTATAGTTTTTATTTACAACAACAAATTGCTCTAGCCTATGACCTATTAACAGAGCTGCAGTAGGTTCTTTGGGTGCCATTTTTATAAGGGTGTGATAATCTGGATGTAAATGTTGGTAAAAAAATATTACCAATTTATACAATGCCGATTGGAACGCTGTATATGGCCGCTTTACCTGATTCAAATCACCGCATATTTTTGGCTAGCTTAAGAACGCTTTTACCGGCATTCAGTATTATTGTGAGTGAAGAAAGCCAGCGCCCCTTTGAGTGTGACGGTTTGGCCGTTTATCAGCAATTACCTATGGTCACGGTGATTCCAGAAACCTTGCTTCAGGTGCAGGAAGTGTTGCGTTTATGTAGCGAGCATCACGTGCCCTTGGTACCGCGGGGAGCCGGCACTGGTTTATGTGCAGGTGCCATGCCTCATGCCCGAGGTGTGTTGCTGGTAATGACCAAATTCAATCAAATCTTACACATAGATCAGCACACAGCGTCTGCAACGGTTCAACCTGGGGTGCGTAACCTAGCGTTAAGCCAAGCCGCAGAACCGTTTGGACTCTACTATGCGCCAGATCCGTCGTCGCAAATTGCCTGTACTATTGGTGGTAATGTGGCAGAAAATTCCGGTGGTGTACATTGCCTCAAATATGGCCTTACGGTCAATAATTTATTGCAGGTGACCTTGGTCACTATAGAGGGCGAATTGGTCACCTTTGGTGGTGACGGATTGGATGATACGGGTATGGACTTATTGTCTTTAGTAGCGGGTTCAGAAGGTTTGTTAGGTGTGGTGGTGGAGGTTAAGGTGAAGCTGCTTCCTCGCGCACCACGCATTCAAGTGCTCATGGCCGCGTTCGACAATGTGACTGCTGCGGGTGATGCAGTGGCTGCGTTAATTGGCCAGGGCATTATTCCAGCCGGTTTAGAGATGATGGACCATCTGGCCATTAAGGCGGCTGAGAACTTCGTTAAGGTGGGATATCCTACTGATGCCCAAGCCTTATTGATTTGCGAGCTCGATGGCACCCATGCTGAAGTAGAAGAGCAGTTGTCGGCGGTTAGTCAGTGTTTTAGCGACCATGGTGCTTATCAAATTCGAGTGGCTAATGATGACAAAGAAGCCGCGGCATTATGGCAGGGGCGTAAATCGGCTTTTCCTGCCGTAGGCAGTATCTCACCTGATTATTATTGTATGGATGGCACCATTCCTCGAGGTCAAGTTGCACAAGTATTGACTCGTATTGCCGAGCTTTCACAGCAATATGGGCTAGCGGTGGCCAACGTATTTCATGCGGGCGATGGCAATCTACACCCGTTAATCCTTTTTGACTCAAGTATAGAAGGGCAGTTAGCCCAAGCCGAAGGCCTAGGGGGCGACATTCTTACCTTATGCGTAGATGTGGGTGGCACCATCACCGGTGAACATGGCATTGGTTTAGAAAAAATGCCGCAAATGCCCTATCAATTTGGTGATGCGGAGCTGGCTCAGTTTAGGCGTTTAAAAGCAGCCTTCGATCCGAGTGAATTGCTTAACCCGGGTAAGGGTATTCCAACCCTCAAATATTGCCAAGAATACCGGAGTTTGCAACATGCATGATTTAACATCTAAGCTAGTGGAGCAGGTGCAGCAAGCCCGTGCGGATCAGGCACCGCTACAAATAGTGGGTGGCAATAGCAAATCTCATTTAGGTCGAGCCACTCAAGCTACGCCCATTAATACCCGTGAACACAGCGGGATTATTAGCTATAGCCCAACGGAACTAGTGATTAGGGCACGAGCGGGTACGACTATTAAAGAACTTCAACTAGCCCTCGCTAAGGAGGGGCAACGCCTGCCGTTTGAGCCCCCTCATTACCAGGCCCGAGCGACCATTGGCGGCACCGTTGCGGCTAACCAAAGCGGGCCGTCTAGACCTTGGTTTGGCGCTGTAAAAGATAGTTTGCTTGGGTTAGGTTTGATCAACGGCTATGGTGAAGCCATGCAGTTTGGTGGCCAAGTTATGAAAAACGTGGCTGGTTTTGATGTCACTCGCATGCAGGCAGGCGCGATGGGTAGCTTGGGTCTTATTACCGAACTCTCGATTAAGGTATTGCCTCAATTTAAAACAAGCCAAACCTTGGTGTGTGAGCTAGATGCCGAAGCTGCCCTAAAACAAATGCAGGTTTGGGCCAATTTAAGTTTACCCGTTACCGGTATGTGTTATTGGCAACACAAATTGTATGTACGATTACAAGGTGCCGCTGCCGGTGTAGAGGAAACCCTCAAATGTTTTACTAAAGCATTGGCAGTTACGCTTTTAGAGGCTGAATTGGCCCAAGATTTTTGGAAAAGAGTGAGAGAGCATGAGTTGTTAATGGCTCAGGATAAGCAGACTTTATGGCGTTGGTCGGGCCCATCAAATGCTCTGACTGAGGCCTTAGCCAACACTCAGTTTATTAACTGGGCGGGCTCCGAACGATGGGCGCTGGGCCTAAACGGCGACAACCCTGTCGCTAATCATCAGCTCACACAATATCGAGGTGGTGATCGTAGTATTGAAGTTAACCCCAGCATCAATGCCCACGACCAAGCCTTGCAACAGCGTATAAAACATGCGTTTGATCCTGATGGTTTGTTTAACGTTGGGCGACTTTACTCTTGGCTTTAATACAGGCTACGAACTAGATTATGAAAACCATTATAGCTAAAGAATTTGCACAGCAACCTCAATTTGCACCGGTCAAAGGGATTCTTCAAGCCTGCGTGCATTGCGGCTTTTGTACCGCCACTTGTCCCACTTATTTAATGCTTGGGGATGAGCGCGACAGCCCCCGAGGCCGCATTTACATGATGAAGGCCATGTTTGAGGGCGAAGCTGTCAGCCATGAAACGAGGAATCATTTGGACCGCTGCTTAACCTGCCGAAGCTGCGAAACAACTTGCCCTTCAGGTGTCGAATATGGCCACTTACTGGACTTGGGCCGTGTGGTCGTAGAGCAAAAGGTACCACGCTCCACATCCCAGCGCTTTGTACGTTGGGGGTTACGTCAGGTGTTGCCTTACCGCGCCCGTTTTGGACCTTTATTTAAACTCGGTCAAACATTTAGGCCGTTGTTACCTGATTTGCTAAAACAGCACCTGCCCAAGCCGGTTAAACGGCTTATTCCACCACAATCTAGCCACAATAAGGTGATGCTTAGCTTGCCTGGTTGTGCGCAAGCCAGTGCGGCACCCAATACGGATATTGCAGCGGCACAAGTGCTTAATAAGCTAGGCATACAACTCAAAGTATTACAGCAGACAGGCTGTTGCGGAGCTGTAGATCACCATCTCAATGCCCACGCAGCAGCACTGGTAAAGGCGCGGCACAATATTGATCTGGTTTGGCCAGAGTTGCAGGCAGGAGCTGAAACCATTGTGGTGACCGCCTCCGGCTGTGGTGCAACCTTGCAAGACTATGGGTACATGCTGCGTGACGACTCAGATTATGCTGCTAAGGCCAAGCAGGTGTCGGCTGCGGTTAAGGATATTGTTGAAATTCTTGAGAAAGAAGATCTAACGTCACTAAAAATATCAAAAAATGCGGGTAAAGTTGCGGTTCACTGCCCTTGTACTCAGCAGCACGCGATGCAGTTGCCTGCTCGAGTGAAAGGCCTTTTACAGCAGTTTGGGGTAGATACAGCCAGTACTCAAAATGATCATTTATGTTGTGGTTCTGCAGGTACTTATGCCTTGTTGCAGCCACAATTAAGCCATCAATTGCGAGCTAATAAACTGCATGACTTAACCTTAGAAGAGCCGGATCAAATTGTTACGGCCAACATCGGATGTCAGCTACATTTGGGCGGCAGCGCCAAAGTGCCAGTTAAACATTGGCTGGAGTTGTTGGCGGATGGCTAGTAATCTTTACTTAGTTTGACACAAGTGCAGGGAATTAATGTCTGATATGTTAGTCTAGAATAAGGAGTGAACTAGATTGGTAAAGGAAAGTCTCATGAAAAAAGTAATGTTGGTGGCCGCAGGGCTATTGTTGGCAGGTGGCGTACAGGCGCAAACCATGCTTGTTAAAGTGCTGCAAGAGTCCGATGAAATAATCTCTGAAGTGTATAAAGAAGTGCCAATTAAGTCCTGTCGTATAGAACAACTCCCTATCTATGGCACCCAAGCTAGTGGAGAGCAAGCTTCTACCGCTGACGTGATAGCCAGTGCTATTTTTGGTGGTCTGTTAGGCAACCAGGTGGGTGATGGTAGTGGTAAAGACGCAGCCACAATATTGGGCGCTATTGCCGGTGCCGATATAGCCAATAAAAAGGGCAAGAGCAAACAAGTGATCGTGGGTCATAAGCAGCAAGAAGTGTGTGACGTAATTATGCAGCAGCGCACGGTGAACCAAGTGACGGGCTATAAAACCTACATCGAATTTGGTGGCAATATTTGGCAAATGAACACTACTATTCCATACACTACGGGCGAGTTTTTAAGTGTTAATGTGGACATTACGCCAGCAGAATAACTAGCTGGCGCCTAGCGCCCGGCTCAGCATTGCTGGGTCGGCATTTCCCCCAGACAAAACAACCAAGGTTACTTTGTCTCGCACATCTAGTTGGCCTGCCAAAATGGCGGCTAATCCCACGCAGCCACCGGGCTCTACAATTAGCTTTAAGTCCTGCATGCAGCACATCATCGCCTGGAGTACCGACTCCTGACTCACTGCTTTGGCACCCGCTAAATAATGCTGCATTATTGGAAAAGTAAGCTCTCCAACTATCGGTGTGACAATGGCGTCACAGATTGATGCCGGCGCTGGCTCATTGGCTAGGCGCTGGTCTGCGACCAAAGAGCGGCGGGCATCGTCGTAGTTTTGTGGTTCTGCTCCCCATATCTTAATGTGTGGAAAGTGGTTTTTTAATGCCGTGGCTATGCCACTAATTAAGCCGCCTCCACCGATAGGACTAATGGCTAGGTCTGGTCTGAGGTTCAACGCCTCAAGTTGGTGAGCGGCTTCTAAACCTAGGGTGCCTTGGCCGGCAATAATGTCGGCGTCGTCATAGGGGGGGATCAAGCTTAAGTTTTGTTCGTTTGCCAGTTTTTGGCCAATGGCGTGACGATCTTCTTTGATCCGATCATACAAAACCACGGTGGCGCCCAGAGTTTTAGTATTAGTGATTTTAATATGCGGTGCGTCGGCAGGCATGATGATGATGGCTGGCACATTAAAGTGGCCTGCGGCAGCAGCGACTCCTTGAGCATGGTTGCCTGACGAATAGGCGACAACGCCATTGAGCTGATTAGCATCGGCAAGTTTGCAGAGTTTGTTGAAGGCACCACGAAATTTGAATGACCCTGTTTTTTGTAAATTTTCGGATTTAAATAGGACCCGGCCTCCTAGCTGCTGGTTAAGTAGCTGGGATTCCAATAAGGGAGTGGTCACCGCGTGGCCTTTAATACGTTGGCTGGCGTTGATGATATCTTGGTAGTTGATGGCTAGGTTGGGCATGGTGTAGTTATGAGTCTGTAGATTCTGGCCTGCGCCAGAATGACGTTTGCCTATTACTGTAGCAGTTCCTCCACAGGGGAGCCACATCTAACTTCCACTGCCTGTGCGGCTGCTAAGACGTGTTGTTCACCATACCGCGGGCCTATAAGCTGTACACCAATAGGCACGCCCAAGCCACGTGATTGTGTAGGTACACTCATACTAGGTGAGTCTAGATAATTCATGGCTGACATGCTGCTGCAACTGTCTAAAATAAGCTCTACGGCCTCAACAGATTCCATCTCTGCGCCGGCTTTGTAGGGTGGTGTAGTCATCATGGGTGTCATGACGATGGGATGACGGCGTTGAAATTGATCCCATTCACGATGATAGTGGTTACGCTTAGATAGGGCCTGAGCGTAGCCCGTCAAATCAAACGGTTCGGTAAGCTGTAGGTAATGATCTAATACGCGCCGTAATTACCTCGAACCAAAACGATCCACCACATTTTTTTGGCTAAATACATTTCGGTGAACATGAGGCGCATGTAGGCGTTGTGAATATCTAGCATGCATGGAGGCGTGACTATTTCGAGTTCATATCCGGCCTTAGTTAAAGCTGCGGCTGCCTGATCAAGGGCTGCATCAACGCTTGGGTCTCGAACTAGTGCTACACGGTTGTTTAGGGGATGATCTATTTCGAATGGCAGGTAACGACCAAGTATCTAAGCTTTGGTAGTGAGTTTGACGATTCATCTAGTGCAGCAATTGCCGATGCCCGGTCTTGGGTCGATCATGTGGCTGCAAATGGTGGGGGCTATGGCCGTGGTGGATTTGGCCAGTGTGTCTAAGTCACTGCAATTGGCTGCTGATACGGGCAAGGCCGGCACGGTGGGCTTGATGCTTTATGTACAAATGCCGGTGGCATTAGTCATAGGTTATTGGGTTTACGCAGAACAGCCCTCTATTATGGCGTTGTTAGGTGCAGGCCTAATTATGGCAGAGGGCATTAGCTTGCCATTACGTGCAGGCGTGAGCACCTTGCGTAACAAATAGTTCCAGCCTTTGGCGTGGGAACTTATGGTTCTTGTGTTATGATGCTCGATTGCGTTTTAATTAGTCGTCACTCATGCCTATTATTAGTCGTCCAAAATCAAGGCTTAGGTTGCCGCCCAACAAGCATCAGGTGAAGCAAGAGCTCGCTAATGATGTGGCTGATTTTTTGGCTCGGGGTGGTAATGTGGTTGAAGTTGAGCAGGGGGCTACAGCCCTGATTAATGGGCGTTTTAATCAACAAAGGCCTAGCTTAGCATCACAGCAACAAACACGCACCTTGTTGTCAGACCAAGTGACGGCCATTGAAGAGCGCAAACAAGCCAGTCGCCAACCCAAACCAACCCCTCCTAAAGTTAATCGCAGGCCCACTAAAAAATGGATCTACGACGATTTTGGTGAGCCTTTACGTTGGGTTTGGGCCTAATTCTAAGCCATGTATGATTTAAGGAGCTGCCCTAATGCAATTTATAATTGCTGACGATCACCCATTATTCCGTACCGCCATGACCCATACCTTGGGTCAAAAATTCGTGGGTGCGGAGATTGAAGAAGTAGGCAGCTTGCCCGAGTTAATGAGTCTGTTAAAAACCGGCCTCAATGTGGATCTGTTGTTACTTGATTTACATATACCAGAAGCCCTTGGTTTGACTGGGCTAGCCCAGATCAGTGAACAGTTTCCAGAAGTGCCGGTGATGATTGTTTCTGGCAATGACAACCCTAATGTCATACATAAAACCATTGCTATAGGTGCCAGTGGGTTTTTACCTAAAGCGTCATCAAATGAAGACATAGGCAGCGCCATTGATGCAGTAATGGCAGGCCATGTTTGGATGCCTGCCGGTCTGCCTGAGCCGTTGGCTAGTGAAGTGGATGGCTTACCTGCCGAACGAATTGCCACCTTAACGCCACAACAGTTGCGGGTGTTATCGATGCTTGCTCAAGGCATGTACAATAAACAAATAGCATCGGAGCTAGATGTGACCGATGCGACCATTCGGGCCCACGTAACCGAAATATTTCGTAAGTTGAATGTGACGAACCGAACGCAAGCGGTAATTTTGTTTAGTCACTTACAAGTGGACGACCCTCAACACCAGCCGATGTGACTAGCAGCTTAGAGTAAGCGGTTAATCAACTTGCGTAGCACCGCCGGTTTGAGGGGTTTATGTATCAGCCCCAACCCGGCCTCAGCCACGTTTTTTTTCATTTGCTGGCTACGGTCGGCAGTAATGACGATAGCGGGTATTTGACCATTGAGAGCCTGGCGTATGTTGGCAATGGCGTCGGTGCCTAACCGGCTTTCGTCTAAATGATAGTCTGCCAAAATAAGGTTAGGTTCATCGCTTTTGTCCAGCGTGCCTAACAAGCTTAGCGCCTCCGCACCACTGGCCGCACAAT
Organism: uncultured Oceanospirillaceae bacterium; assembly: GCA_965366045.1. GTDB lineage: Bacteria > Pseudomonadota > Gammaproteobacteria > Pseudomonadales > Balneatricaceae > Njordibacter. The sequence continues at coordinate 23,971 of CBDUDU010000003.1, read as the reverse complement.
ACACCTTACAGCCCCACTGTTGCATCATGACTTGCATGCCTTTCAAAATCGCCACTTCATTGTCGATTACCAGCACTCTGTAGTCCTCGAGCTGTTGATGATTGGCGGTGGCACTGCTATTCGGCGGCTCAGCCTTAACTAGGTCAGCGTCACCCCAAGGCACCGTGATGCTGAACATTGAGCCTTTGCCATAATGCGAATTAACCCTTAAATCATGGGCCAGCGTATTGGCGGTGCGCTGAGCAATAGCTAAGCCTAAACCAATGCCATTTTGTTGCGCATGGGGGCCGGTCTCTAGCCGTTTAAATTCTACAAAAATATCTTCTAGCCGATCTTGTGGAATGCCAAACCCCGTGTCCCACACTTGTATTTCCAAACCTTTAGGTTGACGCCGGCAGCCTAACAACACCTTGCCTGTTGCGGTGTAGCGAATCGCATTAGTGAGGAAGTTTTGTAGTACTCGCCTGAGCATAACAGGATCGGTATAGACTGTGGTTTGGCTGCGCTTTAAGCTAAATGTGAGGTTTTTTTGTTGGCACAGGACATTAAAGTCACTCGCCAACTGGTCTAGTAATGGTGCTATTTTGAAATGCTTTTTATGGGGTTTTAGGCTGCCACCATCGAGTTTTGAAACTTCAATCAGGTCGCTGATCAGTTGCTCTGCATTGGATAACGAGGCATCCAAGTGGGTGCTAAGCTCTACGCTTTGCGGGTCTTGTTGCAGCGTAGACTGACGCTGAGCTAGGGCTGTAGAGAATAGTTTGGCGGCATTGAGCGGTTGCAACAAGTCATGGCTGGCGGCCGCCAAAAACCGAGTTTTACTCTGGTGGCTCGCATCGGCTTGGGCTCGCGCTTGCTCTAATTCTTGGTTTACCTTCGACAAGGTTTGCGTACGTTCTTCCACGCGCAACTCTAAACTTTCGTTAGCCTGCAATAATTCATCTTGGCTCGAGCGCAAAGCTGTCTCAGCAGCATGCTGTTCACTAATATCGGTGTAGGTGTTGACGTAACCACCGTCTGGCATCGCGTTACCTCGTACTTCGATGACGGTGCCGTTTTCACGATAGCGAATACTGCGGTGTTGCTCGCCTTTGGCGATCATTGATAAACGATCCGCTACGATTTTGGCTGGGTCTATTTGGCCGTACTCACCTTGTAGTGCGCTTAGGCGGATGATTTCTTTAACCGGCGTGCCAACACTCACTACCCCTTCTGGAAAGTCAAATAGCTCAAGGTAACGCTGATTCCACATGACCAAGTTTAAGTCTGGGTCTATTACGGTGATGCCTTGGCTGACGTTATCTATGGTGGCTTGTAATAGCCCGCGGTTAAACGACACGGCTTTGGCAGCTTCACCTACAATCGACACTACGTCACCTAAGTGTACCGCTTTGTCGTTAAGGCTGGATTCTACGACTACTCGCGCCGACGAGGCGCCAATAATCCCGCTTAACGCACGTTCACAGTGGTGGATCAAAAAGGCATTAATAGGCGCGTCTTTATGGAGGTCCAATTGCGGTTGCTGATATGCCAGTTGATTGAAGGAATCGACGGTACGACGGTAACCCATAAAACGTTCGAGTAGTGTAGTGAGGTCATCAACCGTATGCCCACTGTGGTGGTGGCGGCCTTCTACTAGGCCTGCGTTGGATAGTGTGCCAACAAATAGATCGGCTTGGATGCGGTCGATGAGCCGCGGGGTGTTGAACTTAGAAACGAGGTAGTAAAGCGCAATATTTAGGCTTAGGCTAATCACCGTGGCGTGGGAGATAGGGTCTAATTGCAAGCCAAATAAGGCGGTAGGCCTTAGCCACTCAATGCCAAATGGACCATTGATAATAATACTGCCTGATAGATCGAATAAGCCGGTAAGGTTGGGTAGTAGTAAGCAGTATATCCAGGCCGCGAAACCCGCCATTAACCCCGCCGTGGCGCCCCGTACGTGGCCTCCACGCCAAAAGATGCCGGCAAATAACGGTGGGCCAAACTGTGCTACTGCAACAAAAGCCGATAACCCAATAGACACCAAAGCCGTGCCGCGGTCGATGAGCAGGTAGTAGCCAAATGCCAGCAACAATATGGCGAAAATAGTGAGCCGCCTTAAGTTAAGAAGAAGGCGTCCAAGATCCCTGTTTTGAGACACATCCACGGCTTTAACGTGCAGGATAAACGGCATTATAATGTCGTTAGTAATCATCGTGCTAATGGCGATGGTGGATACGGCTGCCATACCCATAGCGGCAGAAATACCGCCTACATAAGCCAGGATAACTAAGTTGTCTTGACCTTTTATCATTGGCAACATGAGGGAGTAGACATCGGCATTGACGCCACTGCCGGCCAGCGCTTGAGTGCCTGCCCAAGCAATGGGGATCATAAATACACACATGGCCGATATATAAAGCGGAAATAACCACCGTGCTGTGTGGATGTGCTGTGGGTTGGTGTTTTCCACCACCATCATATGGAATTGGCGGGGTAGACAAAGGACTGCAATAAGGGCCAAAAATGTTTCGATAATAAAACTGCTACGAAACGGATCGAAGGCGGCTAAGCTGGTTCGCCCGCCTTGTTGCTCTAGTTGGCTAAAAATGTCGCCAAAGCCGTCGTTGAGCACGTAGGTTGCGAACACACCGATGGAAACAAAGGCAATGAGCTTGATGAGTGACTCGGCTGCAATGGCCAATACCATGCCGGGGTTATGGGCCGAAGTGTCGACTTGTCTAGCGCCAAATAAAACACTAAAAATGCCGATCAGAATGGCAATGATAAACACCGATAAATCGGCGTGAGCTCCACGTAAATGACTTTCTGTAGTGAGTACGGCATAGCTTAAATCAATGGCTTTAAGTTGCAGCGCAATGTAAGGCAACAAGCCTAAGGTGGCCATCAATGTAACGATAACGGCTAAGCGCCTGCTTTTGCCGTAACGGGAGGAAATAAAGTCAGAAATTGAACCAATATTTTCACGCTTTGCGATGAGAATTATTTTGTAAATAACGCGGTGGCCAAACAAAAAGAAAGCGATTGGCGCAATGTAAGGACCTAAAAAGTCCCACCCAGAAGTGGCTGCACGACCCACAGAACCATAAAAAGTCCACGACGTTAAAAACACACCCAGCGACAAGCTATAAATGATGGCTTGCAGGTGTTGGTCGGCATAGGCTTTATAAGACATCAACCAATCACCCAGTTTGGCAACACCTAGGAGCAGCGCAAAATAGGCTAGGGAGATAACAAGTAGGCTAGTGCTAGTGAACATATAAACATGGACCAAGTGAGGGTTGCAGCAAGGGTACCACGCCCGCCAATGAGTTCCCATTCTGGGGTCTATACCTAGAGCGGGCCCTGACATATGTCGAGGTACCGACATATATCTAATGGTTAGATTAGGGTATTGAGGTTAACTTATACCAAATAACAACATCACCTTTAAGAGTTTCCTATGGCATCCAGCGCTCAAAAGCAGTCGTACCCAGCACCTGGGCTTGATACCTTTCCTAAGTTGTTGCAACACAACGCTCGTATGTACACCCACAAAGACGCTATGCGCGAAAAAGAATTTGGTGTTTGGCAGTCTTGGACCTGGAGCCAGGTCGCAGACGAGGTAGAGCGGTTTGCGCTAGGCTTGCAAGCCAATGGCGTAAAAGCCGGCGACGCTGTATTGATAGTGGGTGGCAACCGTCCCCGTACATACTGGACTATGTGTGCCGTTCAATCGCTGGGGGCAGTGCCAGTACCTACTTATCACGATTCGGTTGCCGACGAAATGCAGTTTGTTATAGAACACTCAGAAGCACGCGTAATTATAGCCGAAGACCAAGAGCAAGTAGACAAAATATTGGATGTGAAAGATCGTTGTCCAGCAGTCGAATTGGTTATTTACGATGATCCACGGGGCATGAAAGGGTACGCCCCTGACGTGATTGAAATTAAAGATTTTGTGACCGTGCAGGCGCAAGGCGAGGCGGTTCGAACACAACATCCTAATCAATACCAAGAGCTTATTAACAAGGGGAAGGGCGATGACATTTCCATTATCCTTTATACATCAGGTACTACTGGAAAACCTAAAGGTGTAGTGCTTACCTATGACAACACCTTGCTCACCGGCTACCATGGCGCCTTGATGGAAAGGCTGACAGAGAAGGAAGAAATTCTCGCCTACTTACCAGTGGCGTGGATTGGTGACCATATCTTCTCTTATGCTCAATCGTACACCATGGGTTTTTGTGTTAACTGCCCAGAAAGCACCGAAACAGTGGCTGCGGATATGCGTGAAATCGGCCCAACCTATTATTTTGCGCCTCCTAGAGTGTTTGAAAGCTTACTAACTAGCGTGCAAATCCGTATGGAAGATGCCGCACCCTTTAAGCGTAAGATGTTTAAATATTTTATGCAGGTGGCCAAGACTACAGGTATTAAGTTATTAGAAAACAAGCCCGTTGGAATTGTTGATCGTATCAAATACGCCCTAGGCAATGCCTTGGTTTATGCGCCACTAAAGGATGCTTTGGGTATGGGTCGCGTGCGTTTGGCCTACACTGCCGGTGAAGCCATTGGTGGTGAAATATTCGATTTCTACCGTTCATTAGGGATCAATATTAAGCAGCTGTACGGCCAAACCGAATCCTCGGTGTTTATTACCGTACAACCGGATGGTGAGGTTTATCCAGATACCGTGGGTACGCCTAGCCCTGGTGTAGAACTAAAAATTGCCGACAATGGCGAAGTGATTTATCGCAGCTCCGGCGCCTTCCATAGTTACTTTAAAAATCCCGAAGCCACCGCAGACACTAAAACCTCTGAAGGTTGGGTGCATACTGGCGATGCGGGCTTTATGACGAGCAATGGCCATCTACGAATTATCGACCGTGCTAAAGACGTAGGCACCTTTAATAGCGGCAAGATGTTTGCGCCTAAATACATCGAAAACAAACTCAAGTTTTTCCCGCACATTCAAGAGGCAGTGACCTTTGGCGATGGCAAAGACGACTGTATGGCGTTTATCAACATTGATCTAGGTGCTGTAGGCAATTGGGCAGAGCGCAACAACATTGCTTACGCCTCTTACCAAGAATTAGCAGCGCATCCCGAAGTTAACAAAATGGTGGCTCAAAGTGTGTCTGAGGTGAATGAATCGTTGCTTGATGACGAAATGTTAGCGCACTCGCAAATTGCCCGCTTCCTTATTTTACACAAAGAACTTGATGCCGATGATGGTGAGCTAACACGTACCAAAAAGGTTAAGCGCAAGCTCATTAACGAGCGTTACAAAGTTCTGATTGATGCCCTCTACGATGGCAAAACTCAGTGCTTTATTGAAACCGAAGTGGCTTTTGAAGATGGCCGCGTTGGTAAAATTACCGGTGACATCAATATTCATGATGCCAAAACCTTTAACCCTGTAGCCCAAGCGAGCTAAGCCATGACTGAACCATTGCAAAAAATGGAAGCGGCCTCAAAACTGCTAGAGCTGAAGAATATCGACTTGTCTTTTGGTGGTGTAAAAGCCATCAGCAATATTAGCTTTGACATTTTGGAAGGCGAAGTTCGTGCCATCATTGGCCCCAATGGTGCTGGCAAAAGCTCCATGTTGAATGTAATTAACGGCTTTTATCACCCACAACAAGGTGAAGTTTGGTTTGATGGAAAACAACGTCATGCCATGAAGCCTTATCAAATTGCCTACCAAGGCATTGCCCGTACCTTCCAAAACATTGCTTTGTTTAAGGGTATGAGTGTGTTGGATAATATTATGACTGGGCGTTTTACCCACATGCGTAAAAACATGTTGTGGCAAGCGCTCTGGAAAGGTCCAGCAGAACAAGAAGAAATTGAAAATCGTGAATTTGTAGAACATATTATCGATTTCTTAGAGATTCAAGCCATTCGTAAAACCCCAGTGGGGCGCTTGCCTTACGGTTTGCAAAAACGTGTTGAATTGGGTCGTGCCTTAGCCGCACAACCTAAAATGCTGCTGCTCGATGAACCCATGGCAGGTATGAACGTAGAAGAAAAAGAGGACATGTGTCGCTTTATCTTAGATGTAAATGACACCTTCGGTACCACCATTGCCTTGATTGAGCATGACATGGGTGTGGTGATGGACATTGCCGATCGGGTAGTGGTGCTGGACTATGGCCGCAAAATTGGTGATGGCACTCCAGACGTCATACGTAACGATCAAACCGTAATTGATGCCTATCTTGGCGTGAGCCACTGAGGAAACGAACATGAGTGCTGATTTTTTATATTTAGTGGAAGTAATTCTCAACGGCCTCATGGCTGGTGTGATGTATTCTTTGGTGGCCCTTGGTTTTGTGCTGATCTTTAAGGCCTCAGGAATTTTCAATTATGCCCAAGGCGTAATGGCGTTGTTCGCTGCGCTAACTTTGGTAGGAATTCAAACCGGGCAAATACCTTTTGCTCATCTTATTAATGCCATCTTTGGCACTAACGTACACCACTTTGGTTGGCAAGTTCCAACCTTATTGGCCATCGCTATTACGGTGGGTGTAATGGTGTTGTTTGCCATTCTTGTGGAACGCTACGTTTTGCATCATTTGATTAACCAAGAACCGATTATCCTGTTTATGGCGACTATTGGTTTGGCGTACTTTATGGAAGGTTTTGGCGACATTATGTGGGGCAGCGAGATTAAAACCTTGGATGTCGGCTTGCCCTCCGGTGGTTCTCGGTGGTTAGAGGACTACACCCTAGGTTGGGTAGCCGAAGGTGAGCGTTATTACGGCATGTACCTGGATAAGCTTGATATGGTGGCTAGTTTGGTGGCCATCGTACTGGTTGTTTCCTTAACTATATTCAGCCAATACACCAAAACTGGCCGTGCCTTGAGAGCTGTAGCTGATGATCATCAGGCCGCCTTGTCTGTAGGTATTTCTCTGCGCACTATTTGGGTCATTGTGTGGGCCATTGCAGGCTTTGTGGCCTTGGTCGCCGGTATTATGTGGGGCGCCAAATCGGGCGTTCAGTTCTCATTGTCCCTCATTGCGTTAAAAGCCTTGCCTGTACTGATGTTAGGTGGCTTTACCTCCATCCCCGGCGCCATCATCGGAGGTCTGATCATTGGTGTAGGCGAGAAAGTATTTGAATACTCCATTGGCCCACTCATTGGTGGCGCCACGGAAAACTGGTTTGCCTATGTGTTGGCACTGATGTTCCTTGTGTTTAGACCACAAGGTTTGTTTGGCGAAAAAATTATAGAAAGGGTGTAAACAGATGTTTTATCGCGAATCTGGTGATTTTAAAAAGACCTATCAAAAAGACAGTCAAACCTTTCCTATTAAGTTTGATCGCTGGCGCTACTATTTTGTCATGTTGGTGGCTTTCATTGTCATCCCCATGTTTCTTACGGACTATACCGCCAATGCGGTGATGATTCCCTTTTTAGTGTGGGCTATTGCTGCGCTAGGACTGAATATTTTAGTGGGCTATTGTGGCCAGTTATCACTGGGCACCGGTGGGTTTATGGCGGTGGGGGCTTACTCTACCTATAAGCTGATGACTTCCTTCCCGGGTATGGACATGATTAGTGTAATCGTGCTCTCCGGTTTGATTACTGCGGTTGTGGGCGCGTTATTTGGGTTGCCTAGCTTGCGCATTAAAGGCTTTTACCTTGCTGTCGCCACATTGGCTGCGCAGTTCTTCTTAGTTTGGTTACTCAATAAAGTACCTTGGTTTTACAACTACTCTGCGTCTGGTCAAATCAGCGCGCCACAGCGCGAATTATTTGGCATTGTTATTACTGGCCCTCATGCCACACCCGTAGCAGCCTATCTTTTCTGTTTGATCTTTGCTGTTGGTTTGGCATGGGTGGCACGCAACCTCACACGTGGCCGTATGGGCCGTAGCTGGATGGCTATTCGTGATATGGACATTGCGGCAGAAATTATTGGTGTAAACCCGCTAATGGCTAAATTATCAGCCTTTGCTGTGTCGTCTTTCTTCATTGGTATTTCTGGCGCTTTATTGTTCTCGGTTTATCTGGGCGCAGCTGAAGTGACTGAAGCCTTTAGTATCAACGTATCTTTTGCAGTGCTATTTATGGTCATTATCGGTGGCCTAGGCTCGATTTTTGGCAGCTTTGTGGGTGCCGCATTTATGGTGTTGATGCCAGTATTGCTTAAAAATATTTTAGTAGGCGGTTTGGGTTGGCCCACCGACTTAGCTGCTCATTTTGAATTTATTATTGTGGGTGGTTTGATCTTGATTTTCCTCATTGTAGAACCCCATGGCCTGGCACAGATGGCCCGTGTACTTAAAGAGAAATTGCGGCTTTGGCCGTTCCCGCACTAGGCAAAGGTTAATAGGTTAATAGGCTAACCCCTATAGTCTAGTGAACAAACTTAGTGTTACTTCATGCTCATGTGAGCACAATAAAAATAAGTCGAAACCTTAGGAGGATGACGACATGAAATTAACTAAACTAGCAACCGTGGCTCTCACCACAATCGCTGTTTCTGTCCCCGTAGCAGCAGATTTGGTGTTTCCATCACTGAGCTATCGCACAGGGCCATACGCAGCTGGTGGTGCGCCTGTAGCCGATGGCTATGCCGACTATATGACGTTATTGAATGAGCGTGATGGTGGTATTCACGGCATCAAGACATCTGTGCCAGAATGTGAAACTGGTTACAACACAGCTAAAGGCGTTGAGTGCTACGAATCAACAAAAGGTGACGGCGCTTTGGTTTATCAGCCACTGTCTACCGGCATTACCTATCAGCTTATCCCTAAAGCCGCTGCCGATGATATTCCTATTTTAACCACGGGCTATGGTCGTACGTCAGCAGCTAACGGTAAAGTTTTTTCCCATGCATTTAACTTCCCAGCCAACTACTGGACTGGTGCTAGCCGAATCATTAACCACTTGTTAGCGGAAAATGGCGGCAGCATTAAGGGTAAGAGCATTACCTTGTTGCACCATAACTCGGGCTACGGTAAAGAGCCTATTGCAACCTTAAAAGCCCTGTCTGAAAAGCACGGTTTTGATTTAACTATTTCACCCGTGGATCACCCTGGCCAAGAGCAAAAATCTCAATGGTTACAGATCCGTCGTGAACGTCCTGATTATGTGTTGATGTGGGGTTGGGGTGTAATGAACCAGGTTGCTTTGCAAGAAGCGGCTAACATTCGTTACCCAATGGAAAACTTCATCGGCATCTGGTGGTCAGGTACTGATAATGACGTGTTAGAAGGTATGGGTTCGCACGGCTATAAAGCTGCAACCTTCCATGCCGTGGGTAACGACTTCCCAGTGTATGACGATATTGAAAAGTATGTTGTGAAACGCGGTTTGGGTGCAGGTGATGGCTCAAATGTAGGTTCAGTGCTTTACAACCGCGGTTTGTATGCCGCTATGTTGGCTGCAGAGTCAGCTCGTACAGCACAAAAGCTGCATGGAACAGCGAACATTACCAGCGGCATGATGCGTGATGGTATGGAAGCGCTAGTTATTAACGAAGAAGTTATGACCCGTTTGGGCATGCCTGGTTTTGGCCCGTCTTTCTCCGTTTCGTGTGAAAACCACGGTGGTCCTGGCACAGCTGCAATCCAGCAGTGGGATGCCAATGATCGTCAGTGGAAGTTGATAGAGGGCTTTGAAGCACCAGATATGGATGTGATTATGCCTCTTATCAAGGCAGACTCTGAAGCTTACGCTGCAGAAAATAACATTGCACAACGTGATTGTTAAGCGTTAAGTTAACGTTTTAACTCAATGAGGCACCGGTCGTAAGTCGGTGCCTCGACTTTTAATTTTTACTAAAACAGATTGTTTTGCTGGTGATAGGATAAAATCATGACCACAGAAAAAGCACCGATACTTGCCATCAACAATATTGAGGTCATCTACGACCACGTGATATTGGTTTTGAAAGGCGTGTCCTTGGAAGTGCATGAAAAAGGCATAGTTGCCTTGCTGGGCGCTAACGGCGCGGGCAAGTCTACCACCATTAAAGCGATCTCTAATTTGTTGGCGTCCGAGCGCGGTATCGTGACTAAGGGCTCCATTGAATTTGAAGGCCAGAATATCAACGCCAGCAACCCATCTGATTTAGTTGAGATGGGTGTGGTGCAAGTGATGGAAGGCCGCCATTGTTTTGAACACTTGACCATTGAAGAGAACCTTCTGGTAGGGGCATACACTCGCCGCGATGGTCGACGTAGTGTGCAAGAAAGTTTAGATTTGGTGTATGAGTACTTTCCACGTTTAAAAGAGCGGCGTAAAAGTCAGGCCGGTTACACCTCCGGTGGTGAGCAACAAATGTGTGCTATTGGCCGTGCTTTAATGGCCAATCCTCACATGATCTTGTTGGACGAACCTTCTATGGGCCTAGCGCCGCAGTTGGTGGAAGAAATTTTTGAAATTGTTAAGAAATTAAATGAAGAGCAGGGTGTAACCTTCTTGCTAGCCGAGCAAAATACGGCAGTGGCTTTGCGCTACTCCACTTATGGCTACATTATGGAAAACGGCCGTGTCGTAATGGACGGTAAAGCCAGTGACCTACGTGAGAACGAAGACGTTAAAGAATTCTATTTGGGTGTGAGTGATGGTGAGAAGAAGAGTTTCCGAAACGTGAAGCAGTATCGTCGTCGTAAGCGTTGGTTGGCTTAATACGTTATTGCGAGCGCAGCGAAGCAATCTACCTTTAGTTTATACATGAGACGCCTGATGACAGATTTTTACGACCACTTAGAAACCCGTAATCCCATCGATCGTCGATCTCAGCAAGTTCTAGCGGTGGCCGAACAGGTAGCTCACGCTCAAGCCACATGCCCAGCCTGGGCAGACATCTTGCAGGGTGTTGAAGCTGCCAAGATAACCAGTGTAGAGTCTATTGCAGAACTGCCAGTGACTCGAAAATCTAGCCTCATAGAATTGCAAAAGAACAACATGCCTTTTGGCGGTTTGGTCAGTTCGGAAGCTGCTCCGCTGGCCTATGTGTTCACCTCCCCCGGCCCTATCAATGAGCCCGGTTTTGATGTGCTGGATCATTGGCACTTTGCCAGAGCACTTTACGCCGGTGGTTTGCGCAAAGGCGACTTGGTACACAATACTTTTTCCTACCATTTCACACCGGCAGGCATTATGTTCGACAATGCTGCAAAAGCCTTGGGTTGTACGGTTATTGCCGCCGGTGTAGGCAACAGTGATATGCAAGCTCAAAGCATCGCGGCGCTTAAGCCGAAGGCGTATGTAGGCACTCCATCATTTTTGAAAATTGTGTTAGACAAAGCCGATGAACTGGGTCTGGATGTCAGTTCTATGACGCACGCGGTCGTCGGTGGCGAACCGTTCTTCCCTGTTCAACAAGCGTTCTTTAAGGCTAGGGGCCTGCAAGTTGTTCAAGGATACGCAACAGCAGATCTTGGCAGTATCGCCTATGAAACCTCAGCCCAAGAAGGCATGGTGATAGACGAAGATGTGTACGTAGAAATTGTAAGGCCAGGCACCGGTGACTTAGTTGCCGATGGCGAGGTAGGTGAAGTGTTGGTGACCAATTTTAACCCGCATTACCCTTTGATCCGTTTTGCTACCGGAGATATGTCGGCTATTCTGGCGGGTGAAAGCCCATGTGGTCGTACTAACCGACGTATTAAAGGCTGGATGGGAAGGGCCGATCAAGCCACTAAAGTACGCGGTATGTTCGTACGTCCCGAACAGGTAGCGGCATTGGTAGCTAAGCATGACACGGTATCTAAGGTACGTTTGGAGATTAGTCAGACTAATGGCCAAGACGTTATGCTGGTGCTGTGTGAAACAGCTAGTGAAACCGCTGACCTGGTCGCTCAAATCACCGATAGCGTGCGCAGTGTATTGCACGTACGTGGTGAGGTGACTTTGAAGCCAGTAGGCAGTTTGCCCAATGACGGCAAAGTAATAGACGACCAGCGCGAATACTAAACTTATCCCTTGTCTTTTTGCGAGCGCAGCGCGGCAATCCAAATCCGCGGCCTATGGACTGCCACGTGGGCCTGCTCAATGAGCGCAGCGAGTGCTTTGGGTGCACTTCGCTCCTCGCAGAGACAGATTGCCACAGGCCTATCATCTAACTAGTCCTTTCATATTGCTCCCTTTGTTTTTAGTTATCGTTTTTCTTTGTGCAATAATTGCCTTAATTGCTGCTTCCTGCTTAATAGATAACTCGGCTTCCAGTGCAAGGGGGTCGTCTATTGGACGAAGAGTATCGTTGACACGATAAAGTCCTATATCTTTTAATCGAGCATCATTAAGGTGGGCAACAGACCGCAGCGTATACCGCTGACGTGCACGCAGTTTTTGTTGTTCAAATAGTGCGAGTAGTAAACTTAATACAGCCACATCCATCTCCTTCTTAATGAAGGCCGGGATCAAAACAGACGGGTTATAAGAGCACTTAGGGGTAGGCTATTACAGGGCCGTGATGTTTAAAACCACGGCCATGGGGCAATTCTACCTTTTAGCGCGTGGGACTAAAATTCGTCGCCATCCATTTATTGACGGCGCAAATGTGCGTTGATAAAAATCGTAGTGATAATTGAATCATCGAATTCGCCTCGTCTAGATTGCGTTAATTAAAAGTAGAAACTCATTTAAACATAAGCTTGCTTTGATGCCAATGATAAAAAGGAAATAATTGAAACTTCATTGCATGGTGTTGTAGGCCTGCTAAATAAACAGGCTAAATAGATAATAGGCGGTACAATTGATGCAAAAGAGAAAGGCAATGGGTAGGCTATTGATGCGAGCAACATGGCTGCCCTTAATGTGATAATTGCCTTGTATAGCAAGCAATGTGCCAGACACGGGGTTGATGGCGCTACCAAGGCCCCAAGCAGAGAGGAAGGTCATGGCCAGCAGGTTAGGGTTAGGGTCTAGGGTTAATAATAAGGGCGCGATGACCGCCATGATCATGATGGCATGCACGCCTAAACGTGCTGCTATGAGACAAAACCCCAATGTTAAGCTCGCTTCTAGCGCCCCGTAGGTGCTAAACGGCAACCAAGGCGGCAACACCTTAAACAATTCACCTAACCCTATTGCGAACACGCCGGCGGCTAAAAATAGCACGGTTTCGTTGTGCATTTTGGACAGCCGATTTGAGATATGGCCATGTAGTTGTATGAGACGCCCTTCATAAACCAATACCACGATCACCAATAAGGGCGCGCTGATGGCAATGATCTGGGTGATAGCCAGTTGTGGCCAAATGTCGTGAGCAACGATAACGGCTACCGCTAGTAAACTAGGTAACACTAAGCTGCGGCCTTTTAATGGGTAGCCCGAGAGCGCGGATTCAGCCGTTTGGTTTTTCCAGTATAGAAACAGCAGGCTAATAAAACCCATGGGGGCACCGACCACCATTACGGTTAGAAGATCCATATCAGGCACTAAGCTCAAGGTGTATGCCATGGCAGCAAAGAAAGGTGACCAAAGCGCGCACACTGCAAAATTAATGGTGAGCATGCTGGCTGTCCGAGTGTCAATCTTACGGCTGTAGCGTAAACGATCTGCAATGATTAGTAGCGCCGAAATGTTAATAATGGCACTAAAAAAATGACCAGAAGCCAGGGTGCTGATAAGACCTTTTTTACCCTTTGGTGGCTGGCGTGTTTTGCTGGTTTTTGAGGGGGTGGCTATGAGGCTCAAAAAGCTTACAGCTGCGAGCATTGCTAGTAGGTTGGTGTTACTGTTAATTAGGCTGATTAGAGGTGCTGGAGAGCCTTCTAGGGCGCTATATCCTAAGCTGATAGCACCTACTGCAATCAGAATGCTAGATTGAACGAGAGATCGGCGTGCCAATAAAGAAAATGATGCTAAGGCAAATCCCCAAAGTAATAGGCCTGCCACTAAGAAAAGGGGTGCGTAGACGAGCGCCAATACACTGGCCAGTGTGCCTAAAGCTAAGCTATAACCACGCAATGCTTGCGTCACGATTAGGTTTGGGCGGCAAAAATTTTTGCTAAGGTTGCTTGCTCTCTTTGTACCAATGCCTGCCATGTGGGCAGTTGCATCATATGATCAAAGTAGGCGGCTAACGTGGGCCAGCGGTGCGGGTCGATGGTCTCGCGGCCATGCATAAAGTTGACCATCTGTGTGGTAATAGCCACGTCGGCTAAACTGAAGGTATCGTCAACAAAGTACGTTTGTTTGCCAAGCTGGCTAGTTAAATAGTCAAACAAAGCTGGTATCTTTTTGTTAAGCGCTTCCTGCACCGGGGTTTCATCCGTGGCCTTGCCATATATAGGGCGCAAGGTGCGTTGTCTGAATACAGTGAAAGTGAGGTATGGGGCCAGCTCATAGTCGGCAAATTTCTCTAACCAACGCACCTGAGCTCTGGCTTTTGCGTTGTTTGGCATCAGTTGTTCGACCGCAGGATGGGCCAGCGTTTCGATGAGGTAATTACACACCACGCTAGAGTCGGCTTGATACCAGTCATCCTCTTGTAATACCGGGATCTTCTTCAGCGGGCTTATTTTAATAAAATCGTCGGGCATGCCCACTGGGGCCACAACTTTGAGCTTATACTCGGTGTTGGAGCAGGCTAGCAGATACATCACCTTGCGTACAAACGGTGACAGTGGAGCCCCGTGTAGAGTGTAAGCCATACTGTAAATCTCAAAAATAGCAGACTTGTTATTGTGTCTGATGAGCCGGTTAAACTCAAACGATATCCATACTTTTCTCTAATATAACCAGCATCTGGGATGAATAACTAAGTAGTTGAAATAAACACACTTATTTTATAATTAGTGCTTGACAGAAAAGGGCTCAATCACTAATATGCGCACTCCAGTTTGGTACGGCCTGCAGGCAATGCCAACCGCGAATGTGTCCCGTTCGTCTAGTGGTCTAGGACACTGCCCTTTCACGGCGGTAACAGGGGTTCGAACCCCCTACGGGATACCACTATTTCAAGTCACTGCCCCCGGCATTGATTTGGCCACAACGCCTCATTGAGGCGATCGTGGGAAATAGTAAAGGTTAATCACAAGCCTTCAACAAGTGATACGTAGCGGGAATAGCTCAGTTGGTAGAGCACGACCTTGCCAAGGTCGGGGTCGCCGGTTCGAATCCGGTTTCCCGCTCCATTTTTTGGCCGAATGGCAGAGTGGCCATGCACCGGATTGCAAATCCGTTTACCGCGGTTCGACTCCGCGTTCGGCCTCCATATTTATGGGGGGTTGTAGTGATAGTAATCACTATCCGCCTAACACACAACAAATGATACCTATGTCATTTGTTGTGTGTTACTCCTGCAAATGTACTACTAAACTTCGCAACATACTTTTTAGTAACTGCTGTTGCTCCTCGCTGTAATCTTCTAATACCTTCGATTCGTGTGCCTTTGCTTGCGCCAATAAATCTGCAACTAATGTTCGCCCCGTTGTTGAAATGGAAATTTTGACCGACCGTTTGTCAGCATCGTCTTTGTGCCTTACTAACAACTGTTCAGCTTCCATTTTAACCACCAACTTGGATAACGTCGGCTGTTTAAATAAAACACGCTGATTAAGTTGCGTGAGCGTTAGTGCATCTACATCTGACAAACTCGCCAGTATGCGCCAATAATTGATAGACCAGCCTTGGGCTTGAATTTGGTGGTGGAACTGCTCGCTTACCAGGTGGCTTGAACGTGCCAATAGATAAGCCAAATAATCATCGATAAAATTGATAGGTTTTGCCATAAGAGTAGTGAGGTGCCATGTTTTGTTAGATATTAGAGCATTTGTATTCATTTTCATATAAAAAAATTCTATGTTATGCTCAGCCAATAATAATACTAACAGGGTTTTTATCATGCTTAACGACCGTATCGAAGCGCCTTGGCTTGCCGCTTTTGAACACACCTTAGGCCTGTGTGGGTTAATGCCCGGTGATACAGTAGCCATCCTTTCTGAAAGCCAATCCAGAGAAATACTATTACATTTGGCTGAATTGGCGCTAGTGGGAATGGGTTGCCATGCCTTCCACGTTCGTATTCCTACGCCTGTATCGAATGCACCGGTTCCTGTTAGGTCCACAGGAGCGTCTAATGTGTTACAACATGCTGGGCCTGCTATTCAGGCTTTAGCCGGCAGCACACTAGTGTTAGATTGCACTGTTGAGGGTTTGTTGCACGCTCCAGAGCTGCCTCAAATATTGCAGGGTGGCGCAAGAGTGCTGATGGTGAGTAATGAACACCCAGAAATACTCACTCGATTAGCACCCGATGAAAGCCTAACACGCAAAGTGAAGGCGGCTACTAAGCGCTGCAAACAGGCCAGTACCATGCGTGTTGTTTCCGCAGCGGGTACCAACCTTGCCGTTGATATTAAAAGCGCCCCTACAGCGGGTGTATGGGGCTATACCGATAGGCCGGGCACTTTGGCCCACTGGCCTGCTGGGGTGGTTGTTTGTTTCCCTCAGCAAGGCTCAACTAACGGCACATTGGTGCTCGACGCAGGCGACATCAACCTCACCTTTAAGCGTTACTTGGAACGTCCTGTCACCCTCACCATCGAAAACGACTTTGTCACCAACATAGAAGGCCAAGGCACCGATGCGGAACTGATGCGCCGTTACTGGGCGGCCTGGAACGATAAAAATGCCTATGCTGTTTCCCACGTAGGTTTTGGTATGAACCCAAAAGCCCGTTACGAAGCACTCACCATGTATGATCAACGCGATACTAACGGCACTGAATTGCGGGCCTTTGCAGGTAACTTTTTGTTTTCTACCGGCGCCAACGAATTTGCTGGGCGCTACACCGAAGGGCACTTTGATCTGCCTGTTCGCAACTGCACTATTCACCTAGACGACGAGTGCGTGGTAAAAGAGGGGTTGATGCAGGGCGACTTGGCGTGAGTTGGAGCTACTTACGAAAGGGTGAAATTGGGCCGGTATTAGTGTGTTTGCACGGTGTTGGTGGCAATGCGACCGCCTTTGAAGCGCAACTTAACGGCTTAAGCCAACACTTACAAGTGTGGAGTTTGAACTTGCCAGGCTATGGGCTATCTGCTGCCTTGCCCACCATGGATTGGGAAAGTTTGGTTGCCGGACTGAAACAGTTTTTAGACCATCACAAGTTGCACCAAGTGCATCTGCTGGGTCACTCCCTAGGCGGGATGTTGTCACAAGAGTTTGCCGCTCGCCACCCTAACTATCTAGTCAGTTTAATTCTCTACTCCACAAGTGCAGCTTTTGGTTCTAGTAACGGTGAATTCCAGCAAACGTTTATTGCTGCGCGTTTAAAACCTCTCAACCAAGGTGCCAGTATGCAGCAGCTAGCAGCCAACTTAATTGACCCATTGTTAGCGCCTCATGGTTCGCCTCACGTACGACAGGCGGCCATAGAGTGTATGCAGCAAGTGCCACCCAGTACCTACAGGCAAGCCATTGAGTGTATTACTAGTTTTGACTGCCGACATAACTTACCGAAGTTGACCATGCCAACGCTGTTGTTGGCTGGCGAGGAAGACACCGTGGCTAGCCCTGCCATGATGCAACGCATGGCCAGAAAAATTGGCAAGACGACGGACGTTGTTATTCCTGACGCAGGACATTTGGCCAACCTAGAACAGCCTCAGTTATTTAACCAACATGTGGCTGCTTTTATTGCCGAATGTGACCACAAACAAGGAATTTAACATGCAAATTGATCAACCCATATTTGATACTAAGGCATGGAAACTGACCGCTCAACAACAAGACCTAACAGCCAGAGCGCGAGATATTGGGCAAAACAAATTTGCCGGCAGAGCGGCGGATTACGATACCCGAGCAGCATTTCCCACAGAAAACTATAACGACTTGTTCGATGCCAACTTAATGGGCATTTGCATCCCCAAAGAGGCAGGAGGCGAGGGCGCCGATTTCTTAACCTACGCCCTAACTGCTGCAGAAATTGGACGTTATTGTGGCGCTACCGCACTCACTTGGAACATGCATGTGTGCTCCACCTTATGGAGTGGTCTATTAAGCGACGACTTAGAGATGGACTCCGCTACGCGGGCGTTGCATCTTAAAAACCGCGAGGTTCATTACCAACGCATTCTTGAGCAACGCGCCATTTATTCACAACCCTTTTCTGAGGGTGGAGCCGCCGCCGCGGGCACCACTGCCTTTGCTACCGTAGCCCACAAAGTGCCAGGCGGTTGGCGCGTTAACGGTAAGAAAATATTTGCATCATTAGCCGGCCACGCCAACTATTATGGCGTCTTGTGTACCGAAACTAGTGAGGAAATTACCGAGCTAAGTCGCCGCAATACCACCTATTTGGCCATTCCTGCGACTGCCGATGGCGTGTCGGTAGAAGGGCCGTGGGACCCCGTGGGCATGCGTGGTACTGTGTCGCGCACACTCATTTTTAAAGACGTATTTGTACCCCAAGACGCCACTTTGATGCCGCCCGGCATCTACTTTCAGGCCGCTAAGCGTTGGCCCCACATGTTTATGACGCTAACGCCCAGTTATATGGGCATTGCCCAAGCGGCCTATGACTTTACGGTAAACTATCTGCGTGGTGAAATAGAAGGCACAGGCCCAGTCAAGCGGCGCCAGTTTGCCACCAAACAAATTGCCGTGGCGCAAATGCGCATCATGCTCGAACAAACCAAAAGCATTTGGTTTCAAGCCATGAGCGAGGCCTGTGCCAACCCCAGTAAAGATCAGTTGTTGCGCGCTTGGACAGCGCAATACACCACCATGGAAAATGCCAACGAAATTGCCCAGCTAGCCATCCGAACCTGTGGTGGTCAGTCTATGCTTAAGTCGTTGCCACTAGAGCGCTTGTATCGTGATAGCCGCTGCGGCTCACTCATGTTGCCATGGACCTCGGAGCTGTGCCTCGACATGTTAGGTAAAGGCTGCCTATACGAGAGTGGCGAGAGCGACGAATAATGCCCAATATATCCAGTTGGATAGAAGCTCACGCCCGCTTTAAGCCAGAAAAGCTCGCCATTGTTGATCAACAACAAGACTATACCTACGCCCAATTGGCAGCAGCCATAGCCACCAATGCTAGGGTATTAAAACATCAATTGCGGGTAGGCCGTGGTGATAGAGTGGCCTATTTGGGGCTGAACGGAATTGAGTTCATTAGCCTGTTGTTTGCTTGTGCGCGGCTGGGAGCCATTTTTGTGCCCTTAAACTGGCGTTTAGAAACACCAGAATACGATTACATTTTGGCAGACGCCAGCCCCAAAGTGCTGATCGTTACAAACGACTTTAAATTACAAGTTGAAACACTCAACGACGCCCACCTAGACTGTTGTTTTGTGATGCAAAATAGTAGTGATCACCACCAAAGCTGGAAATGCCTATTCACTTTACAGCAGGCCACTGCTACGAGTGAGGACAGTTACAATGCCCAGGTGGATTTGCACGCACCACTATTAATCGTTTACACCTCGGGTACCACCGGGCACCCAAAAGGTGCCGTATTAACCCAGCAAGCGCTGTTTTATAACGCCCTCAACAGCCAGCACATGCATGACATGTCCAGCAGCGACACCATACTCACGGTGTTACCTATGTTTCATGTGGGTGGCCTCAATATACAAACTTTGCCCGCGCTGTATGTGGGAGCCACCGTGATATTGCACCCTCGATTTGACCCACAGCAAACTTTGGCTACTATTCAGCATCAAAAACCTAGTCTTACGGTACTGGTGCCAGCAACCTTAAGTGCCATTGTGTCACTTCCCCAATGGAACACCACCGACTTATCTAGTTTACGTAGTATTACCAGTGGCTCGTCTATAGTACCGCCCAGCCTGATTGACACCGTAATGAAGCGCGGCTTGCCGGTGCAACAAGTGTACGGCCTCACCGAAACATCGCCCATCGCCGTATATCAGACGCTAGATCAAGCAACAACCAAGTTCCATAGTACAGGTGTGCCCGGGTTACACTGTCAGATGAAGTTGGTCGACCAGGGCAATATAAATGTACTCCATGGGCAGGTGGGGCGTATTCTAATTAAAGGCCCTAATGTATTGTTTGAATACTGGGGTAATCCGCAAGCCACGGCCACGGCCCTAAATGAGGGCTGGTTTGATACAGGCGATTTGGGGCACCTAGACCCAGATGGTCACTTAGTTGTGGATGATCGGGCCAAAGACATGATCATTTCTGGCGGCGAAAATATTTACCCAGCAGAGCTGGAAGTGCACTTGCATAGTTTAGACGGCGTGCTCGAAGCAGCAGTTGTGGGTCAGGAACACCCGCGGTGGGGCGAAACGCCCGTTGCCATAGTCGTGTTAGAAGCCGGAAGCACACTTGGTAAAGGCGCTATCTTACAAAGTTTCAACGGACAATTAGCCCGTTTTAAGCACCCAAGCGAGGTGATTTTTTTACCAACATTGCCCCGTAACGTGATGGGCAAAGTGCAAAAGTTCGTGTTGCGCGAGATGATACTAACGCCGCCCATTAAGTGAAGGCCAATTAACGCCTAATATATGGAAAATAACGCTTTTTTACTTTACTTTAACGACCCAAAGTGTAAAATGCGGTTCCGCATATCAAGTCCAAAAGCGAACTTCGTTCGACTAGTAAGGCTTTGCTGGAACAATCTGTAGTACCATCGCCCGGATGGTGAAATTGGTAGACACACAAGACTTAAAATCTTGCGACTTAACGGTCGTGCCGGTTCGATTCCGGCTCCGGGCACCACATCCACATCTTCTAACGTCCTCTACTGTCTTAAAACCCTTATGTTTAAAGGGATTTTCAATATTCCTAATTTATTACTGTCCAGTACTGTCTACTGGTGTCACCCCACTTAAGGGGGTACACTGGGGGTATCAAGAAAATCTACCTTGAGATATACCCCCAATGGCGCTAAATATACCCCAAATAAAGAACGCTAAACCAACTGCAAAATCTTACAAACTTGCTGATGGCGGTGGACTGTACTTGCTCATACACACCAATGGCTCAAAATATTGGCGGCTTAAGTACAGGTTTGGTGGAAAAGAAAAGACGTTAGCATTGGGGGTATATCCTTCTGTTTCCTTGGCCGAGGCTAGAGAAGAGCGAGAAAAAGCAAAGAAGCACCTACGCAACTTCGTTGACCCATCTGAGGACAAGAAACAACGTAAGCAAGCCACCGTTAGCAAGACAGTTAATTCGTTTGAGGCCGTAGCCAAAGAGTGGTGGAACAAGCAAGCTGGCCGGTGGTCGCCAAATCATGCCACAAGAGTTTGGGGCTCGTTAGAAGCCGATGTTCTGCGTTACCTTGGCCATCGCCCCGTATCGGAAGTAACCACCGATGAGGTATTGGCCGTTGTAAGACGTATTGAAAAGCGTCAAGCATTAGATGTAGCAGGTCGAGTGTTGCAGCGCTGTGGCTCTATTTTTCGTTACGCGATACAAACAAGGCGCTCCACCCATAATCCAACCACTGATTGCGCAGGAGCATTAGAAACCCGAAAGCGCCAACACCGCTTAGCTTTGAAGAAATCAGAGCTGCCAGCATTCCTCCAAGCCCTCAAACTCTATGACGGTCACCCAATCACACGCCTAGCACTAACACTATTAACAATTACTTTTGTTAGACCTGGCGAATTACGTTCTGCCTCATGGGATGAGTTTGATTTGGACAACAAAATTTGGCGCATACCAGCCGAGCGTATGAAGATGGGAACCGAGCATCTTGTGCCGCTATCTCGTCAAGCGATTGCCGTGCTGGATGAGTTAAGGCCATACACCGGCGATGATAAATACCTATTTACAGGAGAACGTTCAAGGCTAAAGCCTATCAGTGACAACACCATGATCTACGCCATGTACCGCTTGGGATACAAAAGTCGCGCAACTCCTCACGGATTTCGTACAAGCGCATCTTCAATCTTAAATGAAGAAGGCTTTAACCCAGACGCAATTGAGCGTCAACTGTCCCATATGGAACGCAATAAGGTGAGAGGAGCCTATACTCAACATGCCGAATACCTCAAGGAAAGAGTATCTATGATGGATTGGTGGGGCAATTACCTTGAGCAGCTAGAGCCGGGTTCTAACGTATTGGCTGTTAATTTTGGTGCCGGTGGTAAATAAGATACACTCAGTTTTGCTGTGCCTAGGCTCATTACCGAAAAGGTGGCATACCTACCCACTCTGATACAGTAACTTTTTGTAGGTCGCAGAGTTGTTTTATGGATGAAATGGATTACTGGCGGTTTGTACCGCACTACACTGTTGTTGAGGTTGCAGCATTAATAATAGGCATATTTCCTGAATGTGTTATCCCCGCAAATACCGATGATTCTTTTCGCAGAGATTTTATAGCGGTTGTTGATTGTCTTGAAGATGAGCGATTTCAGCCGATATATACTGCGGTTGTGCGTTCAGTAATAAGTGGTGATTTGGAATGTGAAAAATCTGGGCATTTGATTGAAGAAATTTCGAAAGAACAAGGCTGGCCCAGAGGCTATAGTGAAGGTGGCTCTTTCCACAAAAAGGCAGTTTATTCCAAGAAAATGCCTAGAGAAATTTGCTTTGATGCTGCTTTTATTACCTTTGATGAGGTAAAAAAATGGCTTGCTTCCAAAGGAGTGGCTGCAGGGTTCTTTTTCCCGAGTTCAGCCACAGAAAATACGCCTAGTTATCTGAATCAAGAAAATCAATACTTCCCTCCAAAACTATATGCGGCTGTAAAGGCGTGGGAGGCGGTATCTTCAAATGAGCCAGTGCTAAAGAAACCTGGTTCTGCAAAACAGAAGATCGTTAATTGGCTTGAAATAAACGCTGAAGAGCTAGGATTGACGGATGAGAATGGGATTCTATTAGTCTCTACAATTGAAAATATAGCAAAGTTAGCTAATTGGGACGCAACAGGAGGAAGGTCCAAAGCGACAGAAAATGCTAACCCGTCTTAATGAAACAAAACCCTAGGTATAGCTTTCATGAATTATGATGCTAATGAGATCAATGTGATATGTTGAACTCAGTGTTAGCGGTACTTAGGGAAGGGGTGGGTGGGTTTCAATAACTATGGTATCTTGCTATGAAATGGGACCTGCTTGAACCTCCCCAATCTACTGTTTAATAATCGATTAGACTATGTTTCTCCTAACGGGTCCCAAAAAAACTTAACTTACCTATCTGTTTTTGGAGAAATCTAGCCGCTATCTTAGCCATATCACCAACGTCCAATAAGGCACTGATATGACTACTAGTATCCACTCCACGCAAAATAGTAAGATAACACTACCGTTAACATCTCGTATAATTCGTTGGCCTAAGGTTCACGATAAGGTTGATTTATGCCGCTCTCATGTTCACCAGCTAGTAAGTAAAGGTGAATTTCCCTCCCCGATTAAGTTAACGTCAAATGGACGAGCGAGCGGGTGGGTTGAATCTGAAGTGGATGCATGGGTAGAGCAGCGTATTGCGGCCTCACGCCCCAACAGTCCAGAAGCGGCTTAGGGGGTAGGCATGAAAAATACCAGCCGAAAGAGCAGTTCTAATCAAA
The DNA here is from genome assembly GCA_965366045.1 of uncultured Oceanospirillaceae bacterium. GTDB lineage: Bacteria > Pseudomonadota > Gammaproteobacteria > Pseudomonadales > Balneatricaceae > Njordibacter. The sequence continues at coordinate 512 of CBDUDU010000003.1, read as the reverse complement.
GTATTATTGTTGCCAAGGTTAAAAATAATGAGCCTAGGATTGATTCGCGCTTGATCGCTCTTGGTTTAGGCGTGACTCACACCCACCTTGTAGAGCAAGTCGATAAATATAAAGTGCGCTTATCTACCCTGGGACTTGTTCGGTTTGAAACCGAGAAAGTCAAAGCCAAGATGGGTAGGCCGGTGCGTTTTGTTTACCTCAATGAAAACCAGTGCTATGCGCTAGTGACGCTAAGCAAGAACACAGAGCGCGCCGTAGATTTAAAGTTTGCTTTGGTAAAAGCCTTTTCAGAAGCGAGGGAGGCGCTAGCCGCCAACATTGATTACCTACCTAGCTACCGAGAGGCCCACGATAACTTGGCTCAACTGCTTAGGTTGAATGAAAGCTCAGTGCCTGACAGAGTTCACCACATCAATTTAGAAAGAATGATTAATGCCTGCCTAGGCATTCCTCCCGGATCTCGTCAACACTTGCCACCATCCACAAGGTCAGCGGTAGCAATAGCGGAAAGG
>CBDUDU010000002.1:0-98319 GCA_965366045.1 uncultured Oceanospirillaceae bacterium | reverse complement strand
GTACGCTTTTACCTCATCAAACAATATGGCTACACCTTTGTATCTCAGGTGGGTTACCTGGTGCCGGTATTTAGCGTTTTATTTGGTATGTTGTTATTGGGTGAGGTGCTCACCCTTGCCATGGCTATTGGTCTGTTACTTATCCTTGGGGGTATTTTGTTAAGCCGCCGAGTCAGTAAACGTCATCACCGGCTCCCCTAATACCTGCATGTTTGGTTCTATGCCTAAGCCCGGTGATTCTGGCGCAGTCACCCAACCTTCATGACGCTCAAAAGCGCCCTTTTGGGTAGCCGAAGCCGTGTTGATGCTCACCATGTCTCGTGTATCTAGAACACAGCGTAATAGATGCGGTGGAATGGTTTGGCCCATGTGGGCGATAGCCGCAAAGGCAATATCAGAACCCACAGTGTCTTGTACACTGAGACTATAACCGGCACTGATACACATGTCTCGTTGGCGGCGACAAGGCGTTAAGCCGCCATTTTTAGATATCTTTAAACCCACGCCTTCTGCTGCGTCATCACTAATAAGCTGCGCCACTGCGGCATCACTGTTGGCGAGCTCATCCCAGATCATGGGTATATCTGTGCGCTTGCGTAATGACATATGTTCGCGCCAAGTGGCACATGGGGCTTCGAGCACTATGTCTGCATGGCGCGGCAACAAACGTAAAAACCGTAGCCCCGTTTCTACCGTTAGGCCACCATTAGCGTCAACAATGAAGTATTCACCGTGTTGGCGATCCGCCAAACAGGCCATCACCCGGTCTGCATCTAACTGCGGGTCTTCGCCTATCTTAATCGAATGGCCTCGGTACCCCTGTAATCGATGTGCTTGCACGCGTTCACGCATGGCTTCTGGGCTGCCTGCATAAATGGATGAGATCACCCCCATAGGTTGTGAGGTACGCCCGCCCAATAAATCACACACCGGCATGCCCACAGCTTTGCCAAATAAATCCCAGCAGGCGACATCTAAGGCCGCCTTGGCATGACTGTGCCCCACTAAAGCGGCATCCATAGCATCATAAACCCGGTCCACACGGCGAGGGTCTAGGCCTAAAATAGCAGGCGCAATTTCTTTAATACCCGCCCTTACACCCAAGGCGTGGGCAGCAACATAGGTCGCACCAAAGGGTGTACTTTCACCAAATCCGGTAAGGCCGGTATCACTAGTGAGACGCACAATGGTGGCATCAAAGCTAGAATACTGGCGCCCACCGGATAAGTGATAGGTACCACCAGCATAGGGTAGGTCTACCTGATAGACGTCTATTTGGCTAATAATCATGTGTTATCCTTATTGATGCTCTGGGATCAGTACCAGCTTGCCGGTAAATGCCTTATCTAAAAAATCGGTTTGGGCAGTATGAATGTGTTTTAGGAGGTAAGTACGCGCCACCACCGGCCTAATTTCACCGGCTTCGATGTAGCTCACCAAATTATCAAACACTTCGGCGTCTTGATAAGTGCAACCAAAAAAACTGAGGTCTTTTAAATACAGGGTACGAATATCTAGCTCCACTATAGGCCCTGCAATGGCGCCCGAGGTCGCGTAGCGCCCACCCCGACGTAATAGGTCCAGCAATTGTGGCCACGCCGGCCCTGCCACCAAATCCACCACTAAATCCACCTGACCCTCACCTATGGCGCCGACTAGATCATCCCCTCGTGCCACCAGTTCATCTGCACCTAGGGCTTTAACGTCCGCGTGTTTAGCCACGCCAGCAACGGCAATCACATGAGCGCCACGGCGTTTGGCTAACTGCACTGCTGCGGAACCTACACCGCCAGATGCACCCGTAATTAATACGCGTTCTCCAGACTTTAGATTGGCTCGGTGGAGCATATTTTCGGCGGTAGAATACGCACAGGGAATAGAAGCCAACTCGGCATCGCTCCATGGTGTATTAACTACATAAGCCTCATGACTCAAGGCGCAGGTATATTGTGCAAAACCGCCATCATATTCAGAGCCAAAGGTAATGCAGCTAAACGGTTTGCCTGGATCTTGCTGCATGGTGCGCACCAACACTCGCTCACCTATACGCTCAGAGCTCACGCCCGCACCCACGGCAATCACCTCGCCACACACATCTGCGCCTTGAATACGTGGTAACTGCAAGGCACTGCCAGACCATGTGGCGGTAGCAGCATCCAGCTCTTCGTAGCCCGCGTCTGCGCCACTGTTGGTGTCGCCGGTGACTTGTTTTGAATACCAGCCAATGCGCGTATTGATGTCGGTATTATTCACCCCCGCCGCCAATACTTTAAGCAATACTTCCCCTGCTTTTGGTTGAGGGGTAGGAATATCCTGCTTATACACCAGCTGATCTAAACCGCCGTGGCCAACAAGATGTACACCAGACATGGTGCTAGGAATAGGCCTGTTTTTTGAGGGGTTAGGTGTGTTCATTTTGTGTTTTCATTGTAGTGGGGTGTGCCACGAATCTAGCAGTTCATTGGGTTCCATTCAAGTGACATTTTGGCTGCAATCCATGGGTTAATGTCATAGTTCCAAACCCATCAAATTAGGCCCGTTAGGTTTGATTGTTCGGCCCATGATGGTTTTTATGTTGTTTAGATAAAACTAATGTTAAGGTGGTCCGGATACCAGAGAATTCCACATGACCATAATAACCTCCAATCCAAAAGCCTTTGGACTCGCGAACAACAGCCATCAAGTGGCCTATTGGTTAATCCAAGTATTTTTTGTGGGCCTGATGATCGGCACCACTCGAGTGGTGATCACGCCATTTGCAGAGCAAGAATTTGGTTTAGCTAAAGACTCCTTATTGCTGCTAACCACCTTTGTGATTGCGTTTGGTGTGGTCAAAGGCAGCATGAATTTTGTGGCCGGACATTGGGCCGAACGCATTGGCCGTAAACCAGTGCACCTACTTGGCTGGGTTATTGCCTTGCCTATCCCACTATTATTTTATTTTGCTCAGTCGTGGTCTTGGGTGGTGGTAGCCACCCTATTGCTGGGCATTAACCAGGGCCTAACTTGGTCCATGACCCAAACCTCAAAGCTTGATATTACGGCCGCTCACGAGCGTGGATTAACCATTGGCCTGAACGAATTTGCAGGCTATACAGGCGTAGCGCTGGGTGGCTTAGCCAGTGCTTACATCAGCCAATGGCTGGGCCTTAAAACCGGCTTATTAGTATTTGGTTTGGCTATTATAAGCACGGCATTGATTTTAACCTGGCTGAGTATTGTCGAAACAAAACCTTGGGCCATGCAGCACTCCCAAACCACATCACAGCAAACGGTTAGCGAGTCGCTATCATCGTGGCGTGTATTCAAACGCATGAGCTGGAATGATTCACGCTTACTGGCTATCACTCAAGCCGGCTGTGTAGAAAAGTTTGTAGATGCCTTGGTATGGGTGGTGTACCCGGTTTATTTGTACCAAAAAACCGGCGACCTCACGTCAACTGGCTGGATCATTTCTATTTACGGCTTAGTGTGGGGCGTGAGTCAATTGATCACTGGCCACTGGTCCGACCGGTTTGGCCGCCAGCGCCTTAACGTATCAGGCATGGCCATGACGACGCTAGGGGTAATACTGATGCCATTAATGACATCGAGTTTGGGTTGGTCTATAAGCGCAGCCATAACAGGGTTTGGTATGGCTTTGCTCTACCCTAACCTGTCTGCCGCCATTGTCGATTTATCACAACCTGCGTGGCGAGCAACGGCCATTGGCATTTATCGTTTTTGGCGTGATATGGGGTATGCCATTGGCGCTCTTATATTAGGTTTGGCGGCGTTTGTATTTCAAGACCTGACTGCGGCATTCTGGGCCGTAGGGATGAGCATGGGCATCTCTACGGTTTGGTTAGCTGCGCGAGGTTGAAGCGTGCTTTTAACCAAGGAGTAGCGTATAACACAGCCTATGCTAGATCTAAACGACATAAGCACCACCATTGAACAACTACGTAAACAGCTGGTGTTAGCGTTACGCGCATCGCCGTTTGTGATGGGCAATGACAATAAAACTACGGCAACGATGATACATCGGCTTGCTGATCAAGGGCAACTTAACCTAGATGCTGGCGCTAGTAATAAACTCGCCGACTTAATGCCGCAAATTACCCAAGCAGCCACTGTACTGCCCGAACGTTTGTATAGTTTGGTGCATTGCGTGGCCGAGTTAGAAGCTCATTTACCTTGGTATCAAAGGCCCATAGCTAATAACCCGAAGTTTATGGAGAGCCACAGCAATGCTCAAATCATTGGTCCCGAAGGAATAGAAGTTCGGCATGATTTGATTGTCGGCGTCACCCTTATGCGGCCCAATGTAGCCTACCCAGACCACCAGCACGAACCCGAAGAGCTCTATTTAGTATTGAGCGAAGGTGTATGGCGCCAAGCCTACGGCCCATGGTATACGCCGGGGGTGGGTGATTTAGTCTATAACCCAAGTGACGTGTTCCATGGTATGCATTCGGCAGACGCACCTCTGTTTGCCCTATGGTGTTTACCTTTGGATAAACCTTTTACGTCGTTTAGCGCACCTTTGCCCATGGCGTCTTAGTGTTGTGTTCCATGATGCTGGAAAAAGTCAGATATCTCCTGGTTGATGCAATGGTTTACTTTAAACTGGCCAACTTTTTCTTGATAAAACTGTTTCGCTTCGAGGGCTAAAACGTCATTGTAAGATTCATACAAATGGCGGATATAATCATCGTTAAACTCTGGGTGGGCTTGGTAGCTTATGGCTTTGTTGGCGTAAACGATCGCGGCTGCAGGGCAATGTTCTGCACTGGCAGTCACCTCTAGCGCCACAGAAGGCAAGTCGACTATTTGTTGGCCATGCCACGCCGCCACTGACATTTGGCTGCCGTCACTTTTGCTGTAGTTGATCACCCCAGTTTGATACACAACGGGTGCGTCGGCCACGCTTCCGCCTAACGCTTTCGCGATGGCCTGATGGCCAAAACAAATGCCCGCCAAGGGCTTGTTACCATAAGTTACGCGAATCCACTCAAGCATCGGTGCCATCCACGGCAGATCTTCATCTAAGTTATGTTTTGAGCCGGTTAATATATAACCGTCACAATCATCATCGGCCGCTGGCAACTCACCATTAACCACTGTAAAGGTTACAAAATTAAAGCCAAAAGGCGCTAACAGATCACGAAATTGTTGATCATAATAACCATACTTTTCATACATTGTTGGCGATGACAAACCACACAGCAATATTCCTATTTTCAAAGTATGTTTCCTTATTTACGTAAGCTGGTTAATTGTCGTTTAGCAACGCGCTGGCCACAGCCACAAAGTGATCTACATCGGCCGATTGGGTGGTAAAACTGGTGACTAAACGTACCACATTTTTGTCCCAACGGTCGCTGTAAAAATGAAAGCCTTGGGCCAGCAAACCATCAATAACTGATCGCGGCATTTTACAGAATAAAATATTTGATTGGGTTTGACCTTGAATTTCTATTTCTACGATAGCCTCTAAACCATGATCTAGACGCTCGCACATTTGATTCGCTTGACGCGCATTGTTAAGCCATAAATCATGGCTTAAGTAGGCATCCATTTGCGCCGCCAGCAAACGCATTTTAGACAACAGGTGCCCCGCACGCTTGCGCCTAAAGGCCATCTCTTGCGCCAAACTTTGGTCAAATAATACGATTGCCTCTGCAGCTAACACGCCGTTTTTGGTTGCCCCAAAAGACAATACATCCACGCCAGCCTTCCAGGTCATGTCTGCTGCTGAACACTCCATAGCCACCAGTGCATTTGCAAAACGGGCGCCGTCCATATGCAAACGCAGGCCATGATCTTGGCAGACATTGCCTATGGCTTGAATTTCTTCCAAGCTGTACAAACTGCCCACTTCTGTGGACTGGCTAATACTCACCACCGAAGCTTGTACTGAGTGGACATCGCCAGCTTTTTTCGCCGCAATTTTAGCTAGGTTTTGGGAACATATTTTACTATTTTCGCCCTCAACACTAATCAATTTAGCGCCATTAGTGAAGAATTCCGGTGCACCACACTCGTCATTATTGACGTGGCTGTCTGGATGGCATAATACGGCTCCCCATGGCGGCGTTAACACACTTAACCCTAATGCGTTTGCGGCAGTCCCTGTAGGCACCAAAAACACACTCAATTCGCACTCAAACAGTGTCGCTAGTTTTTGTTCTACCCGCTGGCTGTACTCATCCATGCCATACGGTGGTTGTGGGCCAGTAGCCGCCTCCAGCATAGCCTGCATCACTTGCGCGGCAGCGCCAGCTGTATTGTCACTGGAAAAAACTTTGTTATATGGTTCAGTTTTATTGATGTGGGTCATTATTGGTCTCAATTAATTAAGAGTAGCCAGCAACCGTGTGACTAATTTTTGGTTATTGTGTTGAATTGTCTGAGCTAAGGCCAAACCTCGAAAGCCATCCCATGCAAAATAAATACTAATGACTCCAAGGGCCACTTGTTGGCACGCGTCTAGACCGGATTTTGGGTGCCTTTGTTGCAATTCTTCGGTTAAGTCAGCGACATAAAGTTCAAAACACTGGGTCATGCGCTCACTCACACGAGGGTACCTGTGGGCCGCTGACAATAGCGCATAAAATGCCGGCAGCATGGCTTTATAGTCGCCTTCCGGATCAGCAGTAAACAGCACTGTGGCTAACCAATCATCACTGCTGTCGGAGCGATGTGCCTGTTCTTGTTGACGCCAAATTGTTTCGAACTCATAAGCGACATAATCGGCCACTTGGTTAACTAGATCTTCTCGGTTGCCGGCGAAGTGGCGCACCAAGCTGCGCGAAATACCGGACTCTTGGGCAATATCATCTAATGAGGTTGCATCAAGGCCTCGCTTTGCAATACAACGCACAAAGGCCGACATTATGGCGGTTTTCTTTTCGGCTTTAACAGATGGACGGGACATAGATTCATTCTAGTTAATTGTCAAACTTGACAAGTTTAAACCAGAAGCATAAATTGTCACAAATGACAATAAACTAGGGATCTAGAAATGAACTTGATTCATCCGATTAAATCCATTGAGCAACCATTTGATGCGGACCCACAAAAATCCTACACCATGGCAGCGCGGTATTACACTGATGAGGTCATTTACCAGCAAGAAAAAGCTGACATTTTTTGGCAGTCTTGGGTTTATATTGGCCACTCGTCCCAACTAAAAGATGCCGGTGACTACGTCACTGCTAACTTACATGGCCAAGAAATAATGGTCGTACGGGACCAGGAGGGTCAACTGGGGGCCTTCTTCAATGTTTGCCCCCACCGAGGTCATCAACTATTAACCGGATGCGGTAATACTCGCGCCATCGTTTGCCCGTACCATGCATGGTGCTTTGATCAACAAGGGCAGTTTTTACGAGGTCGGAACTTACAAGATTTAAAGGATTTCTCTAACCACGAATTTAACTTAAAACCCGTCAACATCGAACAATTTTTAGGTTTTATATTCGTCAACTTAGACCCCAATGCCGCACCTATGACACAGATATACGCGGGTCTAAAACAAGAAATTGAACATTATGTGCCCCAAGTCGACCAAGTTGAACCCCAGTACCACGCCGACTATAAGGTGGCTGCCAACTGGAAGCTTTTGGTGGATAACTTTTTGGAATGTTATCACTGTAATACTGCCCACAAGGACTTTGTTGATTTGGTGGACATGCCCAGTTATGAAACTAAGACTTACGCACGCTATTCCAGCCATATTTCCCACCAGCCAAGCAAAGCCAATAGTAAGGCGTATCAAGTGCAGGGCGAACAAAGCTTTGGTTATGCTGCTTGGTTTATGTGGCCTAACCTCACTATTTGGGTCATGCCTGGCGAGGCCAATATTAGCATGTTACAAATGCATCCAGATGGCTTATCTCAATGCCTAGAAACCTTGGATTGGTATGGCATAGGCAGTCAGTTAAGCCAAGCCTCCAAAGCCGCCATTACCTACTTGGACGATGTACTACAGCCGGAGGATATCGGCCTTTGTGAAAGCGTACAGAAAGGAATGAACTCGCTTGCCTATAATCAAGGCCGCTTTGTCGTTGATGACCAAAGAAGCCATTTGAGCGAACATGGTGTGCATCATTTTCAACAACTGATTATTGCGGCTTTGGGCCCAAACTAACCTGCAACTCCCACAGGGCGTTAACCAGAGGGTTTTTTAGGTTCTTTTTAAGTGCCAATAAACCCACATCATAGGCTTCGAGTGGAGGCGCAACATCTAATATTTGAATGCGTTCGAGGGTTGGGCTATTGTCTAGAACAATTTTGGGTACCACACCAATCCCCAACCCAAGGCTTACCATAGTAACGATAGCCTCGTTACCTGCAACTTGGGCGTAAACTGTGGGGGCTATATCCATGGCCCTAAACCATGCGTCTATACGTTCACGAGAAAGCCCCCCTTCTGGCAAAACCATGGGCATTGCAGCCCACTGCTGAGCATTTTTCGGCGTGGATAAGGGGTGTTCCAAGTTACTTTGATCCAGTGCGGTAATAAACACCAAGGGTGACACGGTGATGGGCTTAAAGGCCAGCTCTCGCGGTAAAGTCTTGGGGTGAGCCGCAATGGCAAAATCCTCTTCACCCGAGATGACACGTGCAATACCTTGGTCTGGATCGCCCGTATGTAATTTAATCTCGATACTTGGATAGTCTTGGCGAAAGCGCTGAAATAGGTCAAACAACAAGCTGTAAACCGCCGTTACTGAGCAATACAAACTCACTTCGCCTTGTAACTGACCACGAGCATCACGCACTTGATGGCGAATAGCATCCCACTCATTCACTGCATTGCGTGAATAGTCTAAAAATTTCTGCCCTTGAGAGGTGATTTGTACACTGCGGTTGTCGCGGATAAATAGGTCTACACCTAACTCTGTTTCTAATTGACGAATAGTACGCGACAAGGCCGACAAGCTCACGTGGCACGCTGCACTGGCTTTGCCAAAATGCAGGTGCTGAGCCAAGGCGATAAATTGTTTCAAATTACGAATATCCATAAACCCAACTTTAGCACAAGTATCACACCATGTTGCAAAAATCGGTTCATAATGTAGCGTATATATCAATTTACGAAAGGACCATCGAAGGGTATCATGGCACCAGTTTGTGGCCATTCCAATGTGGCTCATATTGATTCTAGATTTAACCAAAGGACTTCCCCATGTCTAACAACTACTTTAATACCCTGCCTTTACGCGAGCAGTTAGAGCAACTAGCCAAATGTCGCTTCATGCACATGAACGAATTCACCGAAGGCGTAGATGCCCTTAAAGGCAAAAAAATGGTCATCATTGGCTGTGGCGCGCAAGGCCTTAACCAAGGCTTAAACCTACGCGATAGTGGCTTAGACGTGGCTTACACCCTACGCCAAGCTGCGATCGACGAGAAGCGTCAGTCATACAAAAACGCTGCTGACAACGGCTTTACCGTTGGCACCTACGAAGAACTAATTCCTACTGCCGATATCGTATTAAATCTGACACCAGACAAGCAGCACACACCTGTTGTGACTGCAGTCATGCCCCTTATGAAGCAAGGCGCATGTTTATCATACTCACACGGCTTTAACATTGTTGAAGAAGGTATGCAGATCCGTGAGGACCTTACGGTAATCATGGTCGCGCCTAAGTGCCCAGGTTCTGAAGTGCGTGCTGAATATGTACGTGGTTTTGGTGTACCAACGTTGATCGCCGTACACGAAGACAACGATCCACAGGGACAAGGTTTAGCATTAGCTAAAGCGTACGCTGTTGGTACTGGCGGCCATAAGGCTGGTGTATTGATGTCATCTTTCATCGCCGAAGTTAAGTCTGACCTAATGGGCGAGCAAACCATTCTTTGTGGCATGCTACAAACCGGTTCTTTGTTGTGCTTTGACAAGATGATCGACAAGGGCATCGACGCAGGTTACGCCTCTAAATTGATCCAGTTCGGTTGGGAAACCATTACCGAAGCGCTTAAGTATGGTGGTGTAACCAACATGCTAGACCGTCTTTCTAACCCAGCCAAGATCAAAGCCTTTGACCTTTCTGAAGAGTTGAAAGTCATCATGCGTCCGCTTTACAACAAGCACCAAGACGACATCATCAACGGCACTTTCTCTTCTACTATGATGGCAGACTGGGCTAACGACGACGTTAACCTACTGGGCTGGCGTGCAGAAACAGGCGAAACTGCCTTTGAAAAGACGCCTGCTGGCGACATGGAAATCTCAGAGCAAGAGTACTTCGACCACGGAATCTTAATGGTTGCTATGGTTAAAGCCGGTGTTGAATTGGCCTTTGAAACCATGACCGCTGCTGGCATCATTGCTGATTCTGCTTACTACGAGTCGTTGCATGAAACACCGTTGATTGCTAACACCATTGCCCGTAAGAAGTTGTACGAAATGAACGCCACTATCTCTGACACTGCCGAATACGGCTGTTACTTGTACAACCATGCATGTTTGCCTCTATTGGGCGACTTCATGAAGAACATCGACACAGACGTGATCGGTCGTGGCCTTGCCTCTGACGACAACGGCGTAGATAACGCTCGCTTAATCGAAATCAACGAAGCCCTACGCAGCCACCCAGTTGAAGCCATTGGCGCAACACTACGTGGCCACATGGCTGACATGAAGAAGATCGTATAAGACAGAGCAAATTATGCTGCTACAAGACTTGTCGGTTGAGTTTGACCAAGGTTTTCAACTCAAACAGATCAACTGGCAAGTTGAAAAGCAGCAACATTGGCTGATCACTGGCGCTAACGGCGCCGGCAAATCGGCCCTCGCCGCCGTGTTAGCAGGTTATGGAGAAATCCTATCTGGTAGCACCGGCGGCCTTCCTTCTAGTATTGGTTGGGTCTCTTTTGAAGCCCAAGCAGAACTCATCGACGCCGAGCTTAAAAAAGATGACGCCGACATTACCGACGTTATTAGCCTCGGCACGCCCGTGCGCGAAATCATTTTCACCGACGAAATAGATCGCTCCACTGCGCAGGATTTAATTAGCCAATTCGAGTTAGGGTATATACTCGATCGCGCTTTTCGTAAGCTCTCCACCGGTGAGTCTCGTAAGGTGATGATCATTCGCGCTTTGTCTTGCAAAGCCGAGTTACTCATCCTCGACGAGCCCTTTGATGGCTTAGACAGCAATACCCATGCCCTGCTGCAAGCCCATCTCACTGAGCTGGCAAAACACACTCCCATAGTGATGGTACTCAACCGGTTTGATGAAATTCCAGATTTCGTTAGCCACATTGCGTATATGGAAAACGGCGAGTTAATGCATCAAGTTGAGCGCAATGATGAAGCAGCATACGCCGAACTTTATCAACTGCTTCACCTCAAAACCACCCAGTTACAAATACCACCGGCGGACACCGACACTGTCATTCCAGCCTTAAACCCACAGCAACCGCTAGTTAAGTTAAGCAATATTTGTGTTAAATACACCGATATGGTGCTGATCAACGACCTCGATTGGACCATAGAAGCCAATCAACACTGGCAACTAAGCGGCCCTAACGGCAGCGGTAAAACAGCAATATTATCGCTTATTACCGGCGATCATCCTCAGTGTTATACCAATGATATTTTTGTATTTGGTTTCCAGCGCGGCAACGGCGAAAGCATATGGCAAATCAAACAGTTTATTGGTTATGTTTCCACCGCCCTACAATGGGAATACCGGGTAGGCACTAGCTTACGCAACGTGATTATTTCTGGGTTTTATGATTCCATTGGTTTGTATAGTAAAAGCACCAACCGTCAAAAACAAATTGCTGATCAATGGCTAACCTTGTTGGGCATGCAAGACAGAGCAGACTATCCATTTAACAAACTCTCATATGGCGACCAGCGTTTATTGCTCATTGCCCGAGCCATGGTAAAACACCCACCGTTATTAATTTTAGACGAACCGTGTTTAGGTTTAGACGACATCAATCGTCAGCTGGTATTGGCTTTGATCGAGAAGATCTGTGTATCCAACGAAACCTCTGTGATCTACGTTAACCACCATGCGCAAGACCGTATTGCTGGCATCGACAACTACCTAGCATTAGAAAAATCAGCCGATAATAGTTAGTCTTTATGGGATTGGGTAATGCGAGCCAGATAACGGGTGAATTGCCACAGATTACGCTCCAATGGGTGCAGCACGCCTTTGGGCAGCAGTGGCGATAAAGATCCCCGATGCAAGGCTTCCACCAGCACTTTATCTTCGCTGTTGGCCACGTCTATATAGCGCTTATTTTCAGCCACCCACGCCTCATATTTTTCTGCTGATACGTCGGCCAAGTTTTCCGGTGCAATTGCCACCCCCCAGGTCGCACGCATTTGGCCCGTGCCTAGGGGCTGCACACTGATGTACCACAAGTAATCGGGCATGAGGGTAATCAAATGACTAGGGAAGACACAGCAATCCACCATCATACGACGCCATTCACCATCCAACCGGTGATTGTTAGGATGAGCCGCACCGGAGCCGGTGCCCGCAGTCTGAGGAGCTCGGTGATAACCAAAATAATCGTAGTCTTCGCCAATCACATAGCTTGATAAGGGCTTCTTATGTTGCGCGAAGGTTTTTTTATGGGCAACGGGCACATGGTAACTTTCGGTGAAATTTTCGATTAAGTTTTTCCAATTAGCATCCCAGACCATGGTTTCACGAAGTATAGTTTTATAACAGGCCATGTCATAACGCCCCACCACTTGCTCTGTTAAAGGCGCTAACCTTTCAGCCACGCTTTTGTCGGCCGTTGCTGCCAAGGTAACGTAAATAAAACCCTGCCAAACTTCTGTATGTAAGGGCCGCAATCCATATTGGCTAGGTTCAAAATCGGGCTTCATATGCATATGCGGCGCCTTACTCAAGCTGCCGTCTAAGTTATAACTCCAAGCATGGTAACGACAAACAAAGCGTTTTACACAGCCTTGCTGCTCGGGCATTAAGCACGCAAAACGGTGGGCGCAGGCATTTACAAAAGCATCAATACCACCGTCAACTTGACGCACCACCAACACCGGCACGTCGGCAATATCAAAGGTTAAATAGTCACCTGGGTTAGCCACTTCATCAACCCGACCAACGCACACCCACTCTTGCTTAAACACCCTTTCACCTTCGTGGGCTAAAAATGCCTTAGAGTGGTTAACCACTCCCGGTATAGGCCCAGCGTGAGAAAATGGCTGCGCGGCGGCGGCCTGCAATTGTTGCAACACGTGCTCAAGGCTTAAGTCTGCATGGCTGCTATTGTTGTTCTCTGTCTGCATACTAACTACTGCCTAAATATCTATGACATGCACTTGGCGCGGGAATTGGGTGAGGCAAATAGCATCCTTTTGCCGCACATGAATGGTTTCACTCAACTCCATACCCCAGCCGTCCATCCACATGCCTAAGATGATATGCACCACCGCGTTTTCTGGTAGTGGAGTCTCATCGCCAGGGCGAAAACTAATGGTGTGCTCACCCCAGTCTGGTGAATAGCCGGCACCGATGGAGTAACCAATACGGCTTTTTTTCTCTAATCCGTACTCATCCAATACGTCTTGCCACGCTTTGTGCACATGGCTACAGGCAACACCTGCGCGCATGGCGGATAAAACCGCCTCCATACCCTCGCCCACTGCCTTGGCCGTGGCCATGAGTTTTTTAGGTGGCTCACCAATATGCACGGTACGGGCCAGCCCCGCGTTGTAGCGTTTGCGGCAACCGCCTAACTCAAAAGCAATGGTCTGATTTTGTTCAAATGCGGCATCGGTCCACATGGGGTGGGCGGTTGACGCAGCTTCGCCAGCCAACACAAGGGGATGCAAGGCCGTTTGGTCGCCGCCAAACTCAGGTGTGCCACGTATCTGTGCAGCCACAATATCTGCCATCAAATCACATTGCCGTACTCCAGGGCGCACACCGTCATACGCGGTTTGCATGGCATGGCCGGCAATAATTGAGGCCTGCTGAATCACTGCAATTTCTGCAGGGCTTTTGGTTAATCGTTGCCAGTTCACCAACAATTTACAGTCGCGCCAATGGCTATTGGGTAATCGGGTTTGCAAGTGGCCCATGGCCGCAGGGGTGAGAAAATACACATCGCTTTCATAGCCAATGCGCTGGTGATCTAGTCCTTTAGCAAACATCCAATCGGCCATAAACTGAGCTGGGTGTTGGTGTTTTTGTTGTACCAAATGTTCTGGGTAAGACACCACTTGTTCGGGTTTGAGGTAGGTGGTAAAAGAAGCCGCCCCTGCATCCATTTCTCGACCTAACCAGGTGGGTTCTAATTCCAAACCCACCAGCATAATTTGCGGGGTATAAAACGACCAAGCATCGTAACCTGTAAGCCAGTTTAAATTGGCCGGGTCACCAATCACTAACACATCAAAACCGTTTTTATCCATGGCGCTGCGCACACGCTGCAGCCGGTCGGCGTATTCCTCCTGAGAAAATGGTGCTGCCATAATTTATACCACCTGTGTTGATCCGCTAATCTGTAGGCTAGGTTTGCCATAATGACTGTATACCAGCTATACAATGCCGCCGTACAGTGATTTTGTAGTGCTCCGTATAATTGGCTTTTCAAGGGCATTAATTTTCTCGCCAGAATGTCGCGATTGAGGTATTGTTTACCTCTAGGTGTTTGATCTAAGTAAGGAATCTAAATGAAAAGCTGGATTTTTCTATTTTTTGCGGTGGTGGGTGAAGTGGTAGGCACCGCAGCCATTAAACAATCTGAGGGTTTTACCAAATTTTGGCCTTCTATAATCGTGGCCGTGGGATTTGCCTTGGCTTTTTATTTATTGTCTCTTTGCCTTAAGGTGCTGCCTATTGGTGTGGTTTACGCCGTATGGTCTGCCATGGGCATCGTATTGATTTCGGTGATTGGCCACTGGTTTTTTAACGAGCGCCTTGATACACCGGCCTTTATAGGCATTAGTTTTATTCTTACTGGGGTACTTATCATGCAAATTTTTTCCAAGGCGGTAGCTCACTAATGCCAAAGTTAGGCATGCCGGAAATAAGGCGCCCGCAACTGATCCGAGCCACTATGGACGTGATCAACCAAGTGGGTTTCCTTAACGCCTCGGTGGCTAAAATAGGTCAACAAGCAGGCATCTCACCCAGTATCATTAACCATTATTTTGGTGGTAAAAGTGGCTTGGTAGAAGCCACTATGCGCAGCGTTCTTAAGGACCTTTCTACGGGTATTAACTTACGTTTATCTAAGGTTCCCAAAGACGATACCCTAGCGCGTATTGAAGCCATTGTTGGAGAAAATTTTAGCCCGCACCAACAAAATGAGGCGGTGGTGAAAACTTGGTTGGCATTTTGGGCCCAAGCCATGCATGACCCCGCCTTAAACCGTTTACAGACAGTTAACGAAAAACGTTTACTGTCTTACCTAAGGTTAGAACTAAAACGGTCTATGCCCCATGCACAGGCACAGATGGTGGCCACCACCATCGCTGCGTTAATCGACGGCATTTGGTTACGGGGCGCCCTCAACCGACAGGGTATAGATTCGAACCTAGCCCGCCGAGTGGTTATGGACTATTTATCCTTGTACATCAAACAGGGCTAACGGCTTAAGCTGTAAAGCGCCCAAAACTCATCCACTCGCGCGCCGTCGTAGCGGTCTGTATATTCTTCAGGCAGCAATTGCAAGTCGCCATGGGCGGCTGGATGACAAATAATTTCTGTGGGCAGATCTATTTTAGACAAGGTTTTTTGCCACTGATTGCGTAATATAAACTGCTTACGCCCGGGGTACTTAAACGGCATATAAGACAAGCCAGCCTTTTGCACAGCACCTTTTGCACGTATAGAAAACCAACACAATAAAAACTGCGGTTTACCCAACAAACCCCAATCCAACACTAAACGAGTGTGGCCCACGCCTAGCGCTTTTGCTGGTGGCGCAATGCGTTCAATAATGCCAGGCAACAAATGTACATGGTGGTGAGAATCAAAGTAACTCAAGACCACACCCAGTTTTTGTAAGGCCTTCACCTGTAACGAAAACTCTACTTCAATGTCGTTTAATAACGCAGGTGACAAACTGCGACAACCAAACCAACTCTGTTTAATCAAATATAACAAAGGCCTGGTTTTCTCTAAACCTTGGGCACTGTGTTGGCCCGTAGTTTGGCCCAATAGCTCACCGTTAGTAAGGTTAAAGTGCAGCCCAAGTTGAATGCCCGGCACGGCCATTAACTCGTCTAACAGGTAGTGCTTGTGTAGGCTGTTCGCCATGATCGATACACGTTTGATCACCCCTAGTTGCGCCAACTTAAGCATGCCTTCGTTAACCGCTGGCGAAATACCCCAGTCGTCGGAGGTGATTTGTAAACGTTGATTCTGAATCGCCGTTAACGGCGTACGGGGCTGATATTCGCCACGCCATTGTTTGTATTTTAGATGTAATAAAGACCTAACAGAACGCACCAACTCACCGCCAAGGCGCAAGGTAGATTGGTCATGATCGTGCATTAGGGTCACTGCGATGGAGGTGACTTTGTCGCCATGCCCTTGGGCCAACAAAAACATTTCGACATCATAGGAAAATCCATGACAGGTAAGGTGACAAAACAGCCTAGTCACAAAGTCCCTCGTCATGAGTTTAATGCCACATTGAGTGTCGGATTGTTTGATACCAAACATCAACCTAACGGCACGATTGTAAAGCAAGCCAAAAACATGGCGCTTAAACAGAGAGGGCAGAAGCTTGGTGGGTAAATGCACACGGCTTGACGCCAAACGGCGATTGCCCACCACTAAGTTAGCGCCGTTATCCACCGCCTCTTTGGCTTGGTTTAGAAACGACAAATCAAAAGGCAGGTCTGCATCAACAAAGGCAATAAAGTTGTACTTGGTTTTTAGAAACGCCGACTGTAATGCTGCACCTTTGCCCAATGGTGCCAAATGCTGATGTGACACTACGCGCTGCTCGTGGGCAAACTTAGCCTCTAGCAAGTCGTGGGTTTTTTCAACCTCACCAAGCTCACCATTAACACAAATAACCACCTCAAATTCACCCTGCCAGTGGGTCTGCAAATATTCCAACAACACCTCTACCTTGTGCAAGATAAACGCGCCACTAGCTTTGGCAGGAATAATTATAGATAAGTTTTGGTCAGGCATAGCGCCGCAGGTGTCTCATTGGTTAAGCAGAGCTGGTTATTGTAATGCAACCAACCCCTTCCTGTCGTGGCTTATTAGTTTAATGGCCGATCAGGTGTCCCGGTGCGTTGCGTGTTCTGCCAATCTTCAGCTATCCAAACCTTTGCGGTAGCAGGTGTTAACGGTGTTTTACCTAAAATCAAGTCGGCCGCCTTTTCTGCCACCATGATGGTAGGGGCATTTAAGTTGCCATTGGTAATCACCGGAAAAATAGATGAATCCACCACGCGCAATCCACTTACCCCACGCACGTTGCATTGACTATCGAGCACAGCCATAGCGTCATCGTCTGCACCCATTTTGCAGGTACATGAGGGATGATAGGCACTTTCTACGTTTTGTTTCACCCAAGCATCAATCTCTTCATCGGTTTGCACCTGCGCACCTGGCTGAATTTCTTCACCCTTAAACGGGTCTAGGGCAGGCTGATTAAGCAGCTCACGGGTGAGACGAATACAATCACGCCAGTCCTGCTTGTCTTGCTCGGTACTCATGTAGTTAAACAAAATTTCGGGTGCATCGCTGGCCTTGTTAGAGGTAATACGGATGTGACCACGACTACTGGGTTTATTAGGCCCCACGTGTACTTGATAACCATGGCCATCAAAGGCCGCGTTGCCATCGTAACGCATGGCGGCTGGCAAAAAGTGATATTGAATATTAGGCCACTTGAGGCCCGCACGGGATCGAATAAAACCACAGGACTCAAAGTGGTTGGTGGCACCCAAGCCTGTCTTAGTAAGAACCCAACGTGCGCCTATCAAACCCATATTAAAATAGTCTAGCTTGCTATTAAGGCTAATGGGTTGCTTACAACGGTATTGGAAATAAACTTCCAAGTGATCTTGTAAGTTTTCACCCACGCCCGGCAAATCATGTAGCAACGGCACTTGTGCGTCTGCTAGCACTTGAGCAGGGCCAATACCAGACAACTGCAACAACTGTGGTGAACCCACCGAGCCCGCACTAAGAATGACCTCTTTTTGAGCTAAAACTTGTTTAAGTTGCCCACCTTGTAGGTATTCAATACCCGTAGCCTGTTTACCACTAAACAACACCTTTTGCGCGGTAACGCGTTTCATTAATGTAAGGTTTGGGCGTTTAAGGGCACGGCGTAAATGGGCATTACTAGTACTGGCCCGCACACCGTTTTTTACCGTCATATGCATGGCACCAAAACCTTCTTGCTGCTCACCATTAAAGTCTTTAGTGTACGGGTAGCCAGCTTGGGCACCTGCATCAATAAAAGCCTGATACAGAGGGTTCATGGCCATATTGTTGCCACCGCAAGTACCCACGGGGCCACTGCCACCACGGTACTCGTCCTCGCCACCTTGCCAAGTTTCGGCCTGCTTAAAATACGGCAAACAATCGGCATAGTTCCAGCCCATAGCCCCTTGCTCTTGCCATTGTTCATAATCCTGCGCGTGACCGCGCACATATACCATGCCATTGATAGACGATGAGCCACCCAGCACTTTGCCCCGTGGGCAATGCATCTCGCGGCCGTCTAGGCCTTGTTCTGCTTGGCTATGGAACTGCCAAGCGTATTTTTCTGTATTCATTGGGTAAGACAAGGCCGTAGGCATTTGTATAAAGATGCTCTTATCGGTGCCACCGGTTTCTAATAACAGAACCTGATGCTCGCCACTTTCGGTTAAACGGTTGGCCAACACACATCCCGCCGAACCTGCGCCTACTATGATGAAGTCGTACTTTTTACTCATGTTAAGGCCGCCTTAATATGGAGATTCTAAATCGTCTAAACGTACAAATACGCTTTTCACTTGGGTGTAATGCTGCAATGTTTCTGGGCCATTTTCACGGCCTATGCCCGACTGTTTGTAACCCCCCACCGGCATTTCTGCTGGCGAATCACCCCAACTGTTGATCCAGCAAATGCCGGCTTGCATCTGGTTAATCACACGATGAGCACGGCTAATATCTTGGCTGAACACGCCCGCTGCAAGGCCATAGTCTGTAGCATTTGCACGCATAATGGCTTCGTCTTCATCGGTAAATTTAAGCACCGACATCACTGGCCCAAAAATCTCTTCTTGTACATGGACCATGTCATCCGTGCAATCAGCAAATACCGTTGGCTCAACAAAATAGCCTTCTTTGGTGGCTGCAGACACATGGCGCTCGCCACCACAGATTAATCGCGCCGTGGTTTGTTTGGCGCCCTCGATATAACCCAATACTTTTTGCATATGTTGCTGGCTAATTAAGGCCCCCATTTGGGTGTCTAAATCCAGAGGATCGCCCAACACGATGGCTTCTGCCCGCGTCTTTACCTTAGCGATAAACTCATCATAAACTCCGGCCTGAACAAATACGCGGGTGCCATTGGTGCACACCTCACCCTGAGTATAAAAGTTAGCCAACATGGCCCCCGCAACGGCGTTGTCGAGTTTGGCATCATCAAATACCAGCATAGGTGATTTACCACCCAACTCCATGGTCACTTGTTTTAAATTTGAGGCCGAGTCGGCCATTATTTTTTTGCCGGTACCCGATTCCCCAGTAAAAGACACTTTGGCAATGTCGGCATGAGCAGTGAGCATTTGCCCCACACGGTAATCACCTTGAACAACATTAAACACACCATCGGGCAAGCCCGCTTCAGTGAATATTTCGGCTAATTTCATCACACTTAATGGTGTTTCTTCAGACGGCTTGAAGACCATGGCATTGCCTGCAGCCAAACATGGGCCAGCTTTCCAACAGGCAATTTGAATAGGGTAGTTCCATGCGCCTATGCCTGCACATACACCTAGCGGTTCACGCCGAGACATAAAGAAACTGTTAGTGTCCAGGTCTTGCTGGGTGCCCTGCATGCCACAAATTAAACCCGCATAATATTCAATCACATCAGCGCCCGAGGCAATATCTACGCAATTGGCTTCTTGCAACGGCTTACCAGTGTCGCGTACTTCCAACTCGGCCAACTCATCATTGCGATCACGCAGTAATTGAGCTGCGCGCAGCAAAATACGTGAACGTTCAACAGGTGCCATGGCAGACCATACGGCAAAGCCCGCTTGAGCATTGCACACTGCTAAATCGACGTCCGCTTGACTGGCTTGGTCGATACTGGCTAACACTTTGCCAGTGGCTGGATTAATGCTATTAAAAGTTTCGCCTGAGGTGGCGTTGTGATGACGACCATCCACATAGAGTGAGGTATGAGCTTGTGTTTGTGTTTGTGACATGGGAAAGACCTTAATACAATATTATTATCGAACAATCATTCAATAAAAACATTTTCCCATGAGCCTACCAAAGTGTCAATACACGCGCATCATAGGAAATTAATCTCAGAACGCGTAGAATCAGGAGTATTCTAATTATTATAAGAGCCAACTGATGTTACGTTTTTTAAAGTGGTCTGCGGTCACCGTAGTTTTCCTTGTTCTTGCTTTGGCTCTGTTAGTTTGGAGCACCACCTTCCACCCGCCCGCTTTGCAACAAGAGCCCGTTGTTAACATCACGCAAGCACCTGTTCTTAAATCAGGTCAAGATGTGAAATTGCTAAGCTGGAACTTACAATACATGTCGGGCAAAAATTACGAATTTTGGTATGACCACATCGATGGTAATGGTCCAGACATTAGAGCTAGTAAAGAAGACATCAGCACTACCTTTAACCAAGTGGCTGAGCTAATCATTGCTCAAAACCCAGACATTATTTTACTGCAGGAACTACACGACAACGCCAAACGCACGGATTACGAAGACCAGCTACAGCGTTTGTTAACGATTCTGCCACCGGAATACAGCAACTATAGCGAAACCTTTTATTGGCAGGCCGACTTTGTACCGTTACCTCAAATCATGGGTTCTGTGGGTATGAAACTGGCGGTTATTTCAAAGTACAAGTTAAGCGATGCACTGCGCCATCAGTTAGCCACCATAAAAGCCGACCCGGTGACCGACCAATTTAACTTCCGCCGCGCCATCCAAGAGGTGACCTTACCTGTGTCGGATGGAAGCAAGCTGAGCCTCATGAACACTCACTTTGATGCCTTTGCCCAAGGTTCAGACACCATGCAGCAGCAAGTACTTTACATGGAGCAGTTGTTGGCTGGTAAAAATGCCAATGGCGAAGCATGGGTTATTGCAGGTGATTTAAACTTATTGCCACCAGGGCAATATGACAATATGGATAACGATGCCAAGGGCTATTATCAGCCTACCAGTGAGCTCGAGCGTATTTATACACAATTCAACGTAATTCCAAGTATCGAACAAGCCAATGGCGCTAACGCCAAAGACTGGTTTACCCACTTCCCGAACCGTAAGGAAATTCCTGGCCCAGACCGTACCATCGACTATTTTGTCTATAGCGATCAACTACAGGTCAATGCAGCACAAGTCCTACAACACAACACTTGGCATATTTCGGACCACTTGCCTATGATCATGACCCTCACACTACCTTAAACCCTGAGATTAATTTCCTGCCCACGTTGCCAAGGAGGGCATAATTGAATATATTATTTTTACGGTATTTTGTACTTTATAGCCCAATATTAGCGTTATAGATTTCAACATCATACGGTTAAGGTGATGGAATATAGGTATTTCGTCTGTAACAAAGCTGTACCCCTTCTTGCGGATACACGTCAAAATCATGCATATCGCCTTGTGCGATGCTTTTCTAGAGTTACTACCACTAGTGGTCATCATGGCCTCCATTACTCTATGCGCTACCGGTGTTGAGGTGATATTTGAAACCGGAAATTGGGGCTGGCTAGCCAGCCTCAAGCAGATCCATGGTCTGTTGTGGCAGTTATACCCCTAGTTTATTTGTATGTCGGTGGCCTCACACGTTGCCTTTTGTCATAGCATAAGAGCTCCCCTAGCCACACAACTCGACACCACACAGGGTCAAACTTTGTTTGATCAAGCCTGCACTATGTGTAAAACCCTGGAACTAAAGATCAAAGCAGAAGGCGTAAAAACCCAAACTCAATATGACTATGTGGTGCGGTCTGGCGTTGATATGGTACAGAGCTGTTATTTCTCCAAAGCGCTCGCGTGGCATGACGCTCTGGCCTTTTATCAGGCCAGAGAGCAGGCAACAGACGCACCCAACTAAGGACAAAAGCCCCATAAACTGCTATATTGCGCCCCATGGAACAGTCTGAACTCTTTGAAGCCCCCAGCCCCTGTATTGGGGTGTGCGAAAATAGCCCTAAGGGTTATTGCAAGGGTTGTATGCGCTCGCGAGATGAGCGTTTTGAGTGGCACAACATGAATACAGGGCAGCAGCTTCAGGTAATGAAGTTATGTGCGCGACGTTACCAGCGCATGGTTGAGCGCAAACGGGCAAAGGCTAACGGTGATATTAACTTAGAGCTAGATTTTGCCGAATCTAATTCGCCTCAATCCAAACTGTTATAGTCATTTATAGCATCGGTGTCATTTGCTGTACCATCAATTGTAAACTCTGGCGCCCCCTAAACTCATTCACATCTAATCGATAGACTAAGTCGGCCTGCTCACAGGCATTAGGCCAAACGGCCAGGTCTATATTGAAATAAATAGCATCTACCAGCTCACCCGTTTGTGGGTGTGCTAATACCAGCTTAAGGTGCTTTTCCCCCACAATCCGTTGCTGTACCAGCATAAAGCGCCCATGGAATGTAGGTTCTTCAAACCCCTGGCCCCATGGCCCTGCTTGTTGTAATACAAAGGCTTGATTAAGCTGCAATTCATGGGCACCGAGCTCGCCGTCTGAGCACCATTCTTGCGCCAATAGCTCTTCTGGTAGGTGGTCTTCTGCATAGGCATTGAGTGCGGCCTCAAAAGCGCCCAAGTTATCGGCATGAATACTCAAACCCGCCGCCATGGCATGGCCACCAAACTTAATGATTAAACCGGCATTTTGAGCATCCACCGCAGCGAGTGCATCCCGCAGGTGGAAACCAGAAATACTACGGCAAGAACCTTTGAGGATGTCATCATCGCCCTTGGCAAACACCAATGCGGGGCGGTGCCACTTTTCTTTGATACGCGAAGCCACAATGCCCACCACGCCCTGGTGCCAGTCGGGGTGATATAAACATACACACTTGGGTATAACTTCGTTTTTAGAAGCTTCTAAACGCGCAAGAATGTTCACCGCTTGTTGTTGCATGTCGGCTTCTATACTGCGCCGTTGAGCATTCAACTCATCAAGTTCTTGGGCTAACGATTCTGCAATTTGCTGATTGTCACTGAGCAAACACTCAATACCCAAGCTCATGTCATCTAAACGGCCAGCGGCGTTAAGCCGTGGGCCGACGCTAAAGCCTAAGTCTGATGCTTGTAAGTTATGCGCTTGGCGCTTAGCTACGTTAAGTATCGCTAACAATCCAGGCCGCGCTTTGCCCGCGCGAATCCGGGCCACGCCTTGCGACACTAAAATACGGTTATTGTGCTCCAGTGGCACCAAATCTGCCACCGTGCCTAAGGCAACCAAGTCTAAATACTGACCCATGTTGGGCGGTGTAATTTGGTGTTTTTCAAACCAACCTTGAGTTTGCAACTCACGCCGCAGGGCCGACATCACATAAAAGATCACCCCTACGCCTGCCGTAGACTTAAACGGGAATTCACAACCAGGCTGATTGGGGTTAACAATGGCATCGGCTGCAGGCAAGGTGTCTGCAGCTAGGTGATGATCAGTGACTAGTACTTTGATGCCCAATTCATGGGCACGGTCGACACCAGCATGGCTCGCAATGCCGTTATCAACGGTCACGATTAAGTCGGGCTGGCTGGCTTGGGCGTAATCCACTAATGCAGGGCTGAGGCCATAACCAAAATCAAACCGATTAGGCACAAGGTAGCTTACATTGTGGGCGCCCATAGCGCCCAACGCGAGCATCGCTAGGCTAGTACTGGTTGCGCCATCGCAATCAAAGTCACCCACAATAACAATATGTTGTTGTGCTTCAAGGGCACTCACTAGCAGGCCAACGGCCTCACTAATCCCTTTTAGCTGATGATATGGCAGCAGGTGTTTGAGCTGGTAATCGACTTGGGCCGGTGCACTAATACCACGGTGGGCAAGAACACGAGCAACCAAGGGGTCAAAAGCGGCGTCTAAGGCAGCATTGGAACTGCCTAGACGCAAACGGACTGACATGGCGCGGCGCTCTTAGAGCTGGCTCATCATGTAAGACTGAACCGTAGCAAGGTCGTTATCCAACACTTTACAACGTTCCGGACGCTCGTGTAAATCCGATAAATGTACCGGCAACTCAGGTGCGGCTTGGCCAGCTTTAATCACTGCATCTGGGAATTTAACCGGATGAGCCGTAGCTAAGGTGATCATTGGTACTTCTGGGTGCTGATTGCATACCCGCCCTGCTTCTACACCAATGGCACTGTGCGGATCAAGCAGATAGTTATGCTCTTGCGCCACTTGGCCAATAACCTCACAGGTTTGTTCATCATCAACTCGGTGACTGCTAAATAGCTCGCGGGCCTGTTGCCAGCGTTGTGGCTCTAGGCTGTTAGCGGTGCCGTCATTAAGGCCGGTCACAAGTTCAGTTAAAGCAGCACCGTCACGGTCGTACAGGTCGAACAATAAGCGCTCAAAATTACTAGACACCATAATGTCCATACTGGGCGACAAGGTTTGTACTAAACCCTGCTTTTCATATTGGTTGGCACTGATGCAGCGATGTAAAATGTCGTTTTCGTTAGTGGCGACAATCAACTGTTTGATAGGTAAACCCATTTTTTTGGCTAAATAGCCTGCATAAATGTCGCCAAAGTTACCCGTGGGCACACTAAAGGACACTGGGCGGTGCGGGCCACCAAGGGCCACAGATGCGTAAAAGTAGTAAACGATTTGAGCCATGATACGGGCCCAATTAATGGAGTTTACCGCGCCTAGCTGACCACCATTCAAAAACGATTGGTCCGCAAAGCTTTGTTTAACCATTTGCTGACAGTCGTCAAAATTGCCGCGCACGGCAATGTTATGAATATTGTCGCCCATCAAGGTCGTCATTTGGCGGCGCTGTACTTCTGACACCCGCTCGTGGGGGTGCAAAATGAACATCTGTACTCGCTCGCTATGGCGGCAACCTTCAATGGCGGCAGAACCTGTGTCACCCGAGGTGGCACCCATGATCACCAAACGTTTGTCGCGTTTAATTAGGGCATGGTCCATTAACCGGCCTAACAACTGCAGGGCAAAATCTTTAAACGCCAAGGTAGGGCCATGGAATAATTCCAGCACCCATTCATTCTGGTCTAGCTGTACTAACGGCGCCACGGCCTTGTGGTTAAACCCAGCGTAGGTTTCGTCCACCATGGCTTTAAGCTCACTACTGCTGATGTCATCTTCAACAAACGGCAGTATAATTTTGTGGGCTAAATCGGCATAGCTCAACTTAGACCACGAAGCAATTTCTTCATGGCTAAACTGGGGCAATGATTCCGGCACATACAGGCCACCATCGCTAGCTAAACCTGTGAGAAGTACATCTTCAAAACTTAGGCTGGAGGCCTTTCCGCGGGTACTGATATATCGCATGTTATTTCCTAGCCGTCTAAGTTTTCTACACGAATACGAGTCACTTCACTATTAACGTCTGTGAGGGCTTCAATGGCCGCAATGGCAGCATTCATCTTGCCTTCTAGCACGGGACGAGTGAGGATAAGTACCGGCACCTGTGCAGACTCATGGGTTTGCTGGCGAATGGCTTCAATGCTAATGCCTGCTTCACCCAAGATGTGAGTAATTTGGGCTAACACACCCGGCTTTTCTGATACGCTCATACGCAAGTAAAACCCAGTAACCACCTTATCCATTGGCAAAATTGGGCTGTCTGACATTGCGTCTTGCTGGAATGCCAACGACGGCATACGTACGTTTTGGTCAACGGCCATATCGCGTACAACGTCTACCAAGTCGGCCACTACAGAAGATGCAGTAGGTTCTGCACCTGCTCCTGCACCGTAGTACATGGTTGGTCCAACGGCATCGCCTTCTACCAACACGGCGTTCATTACGCCATGTACGTTGGCAATTAAACGCTTCTCTGGGATCATGGTTGGGTGGACACGCAACTCTACACCGGATTCTGTGCGACGGGTAACACCTAAGTGTTTAATGCGGTAACCCAAAGATTCTGCATTAGCTACATCTTCGGCAGATACCTTGCTAATGCCTTCGGTGTAACATTGGTCAAACTGCAGCGGAATACCAAACGCCACAGAAGACAAAATAGTCAGTTTATGCGCTGCATCAATACCTTCGACGTCAAAGGTTGGGTCGGATTCTGCATAACCTAACTCTTGCGCTTCTTTAAGTACGTCGTCAAAAGCACGGGCTTTGTCCCGCATTTCTGTGAGGATAAAGTTACCCGTACCGTTGATGATGCCTGCAAGCCAACTGATG
The DNA here is from genome assembly GCA_965366045.1 of uncultured Oceanospirillaceae bacterium. Classification (GTDB taxonomy): domain Bacteria; phylum Pseudomonadota; class Gammaproteobacteria; order Pseudomonadales; family Balneatricaceae; genus Njordibacter. Next base: position 71,730 of record CBDUDU010000002.1, on the reverse strand, counting down.
CTGTTAGCAGACAAACCTTCACGGATGGCCTTAACAATAGGAATACCACCGGCAATGGCGGCTTCATAAGCCACCACGACGTTGTGTTTACGCGCGGCTTCAAAAATCTCATTACCGTGTACAGCAATCAAGGCTTTGTTGGCGGTAACCACGTGTTTACCATTACGAATGGCCGTTAGCACGAGCTCTTTGGCTGGCTCATGGCCACCAATCAACTCGACTAATACGTCGACATTAGGGTTGTTAGCTACGGCAAAGATATCATCGGTAATGGCAGTGTCACCGGTATCACAATCAACGTTGGGGCGGCGTTGTGCAATGTGCTCAACCACAATGGCACGACCAGTACGACGAATAATCTCGTCGCAGTTACGCTGTAATACGTTAAACGTACCGCCACCGACGGTGCCAAATCCACAAATACCAACTCTTACCGGTTTCAAGGTAAACCCCATTGCGCTAAAAACGCATATCTAATTAATGTATAAAAATAAGCCGCATATTGTAGCCTAACAGGCTTTGCCTGTCAGCTCATAAGCGGCGAGGGGAAGCCATTATTTAACGGCTTGGTTAAGGTTTTTAAGATGTTTGGCAATATAGAAAAACAACGAATCCATTGTACTCGTCTCGCCTTAGAGAATACCTAAACGTTTGGCTAGTTCGGCGGCCGGCAAATAACCAGGCCAAAGTTCTCCGGAGTCTAAGACGATGGCTGGCGTGCCCGTAACACCCATTTGTTGGCCCAAGTTATAGTGGGCAGATACCGGATTGTCACACAATGCTGGTGATGCCTGTGGTGCTTGCTTATTGTGGGAACGGGCCTTGGCTTCGGTTAAGAACTCATTGGGGTTTTCGGCACACCACGCATCCACCAACACTTGGTAACTAGGCGAACCTAAACCCGCTCGAGGGAAAGCCAAGTATCTCACCTCAATCCCTAAGGCATTAATGGCTTCTATTTCTGCATGCAATTTCTGACAATAAAAACAGTCAACGTCGGTATACACAGTAATGGTGGCTTTTTTATCGCCTTGGGCCGCAAACACCCACGCTTGCTGGGCTGCTGGAGACTGCATCGCGGCCGCTCTGGCCTTAGTAGCGCTTAACTCAGTTAAATTGACTAACGCCGCGCCAAAGCTATTTTGATACATAGTACCCGCAAAGAAAAACTCGCCATCGGCACTCATATAAATGCGATCGCCGGTGTTGAGCATAACGTCGTAGATGCCAAACATTGGGGTTTCTTCAATACTTAGGGCGCCTAAATCTGGGTTAATACGGGCCAAACTCGATTCGACTTCGGTATAGCCTTGCGCCCATACGTTGGTCGCCAAGAGCGCCAAGGTAAGGATAAGTGAAAATAACAATTTATTAGTCATTGCCTGCATGGTGATGCTTAGCCCCTGGGGTGATGTTGTGAATGTAGAGTTTGCAAACGCTGGGTTGCGACGTGAGTATATATCTGCGTGGTGGATAAATCACTATGTCCTAACAGCATTTGAATCACCCGTAAGTCGGCGCCATGATTTAAAAGATGAGTGGCAAAGGCATGCCGCAATACATGAGGAGACAAGGGTTTCTCAATAGCCGCGGTAATGCCATGCTGTTTAATGCGGTGCCAAAATGTTTGTCGGGTCATACATTGGCCACGATTACTGGGAAACAACACCCCGCTTGCACCCTCTTTAAGCAACTGAGCGCGGGCCGTTTTGATATAAGTTTGCAACCAATGCTGGGCCACTTCCCCCATTGGCACCAGCCGCTCCTTAGACCCTTTACCTAAGACTTTAACCACCCCTGCCGCCAAATTAATTTGGCTCATTTGCAAACTCACCAACTCACTCACCCGCAAACCGCTGGCATACAGTAGCTCCAGCATGGCCTTATCGCGCAGGCCAATGTTGGTATTGGTTTTAGGCGCTTGCAACAGCGCTTCTACGTCGGTTTCAGACAGTGACTTGGGAATGGAGCGGCCTCGTTTAGGCGCATCGATCAAAGCAGCGGGGTTTTCTGCAATGTGATTTTCGCGCAACAAGTATTGGTAAAACCCCTTAATGCTCGACAAGCTACGCGCCAATGAGTTGGACTTAATACCCGCCAACGAAGAATCCGCAAGGAACGTCATAATCTCGATCGAGGTTGCGGTTATCAGCGAGGCCTTGGCTTGCAGCAGGTGAACTTCCAGCTTTTTTAAGTCGCGCTGATAACTGGCCTGAGTATTATCGCTCAGGCCTCTCTCTAACCATAAAGAATTGATGTACAGGTCAATGTAGTTGTGGGCAGCTTGCATAACCCTTAATACCTGCCAAGTGACTATGTTTGTACATAGTTTAACCTGTATTACTACCTAGCGGGCGCTTAAAAGCTGTAATGCAATTCCATAAATACCTTATCACTGTGTGACAACGCCTTATAAAACGGCATTGCTACCGTACCTGGGCCTAGTGCGACTGCAGGCCACAGCTATTCGATAGGCCGACTTGAGCAAAGGTTGCTCACTATTATGAGGTCTTTAAAACCAAAAAACCCGCACCTCACTATTAGCAAGATGCGGGTTTTTCTATCAGCTTAAGCTTATCGCTTAGCCAATTTTTCCTTGATACGTGCTGCCTTACCAGACAAGTCGCGCAAGTAGTACAACTTGGCTTGACGCACATCACCACGACGCTTAACAGCTACGCTGTCAACCTGGTGGCTAAAGGTTTGGAAAGTACGCTCAACGCCCACACCGTGAGAGATTTTACGTACTGTAAAGGCAGAGTTAAGGCCGCGGTTACGCTTGCCGATTACAACACCTTCGTAAGCCTGTAAACGCTCACGAGTACCTTCTGTTACCTTCACTTGAACCACAACGGTGTCGCCGGGGCCAAATTCTGGCATTTCTTTGTTCATTTGTTCAGCTTCAATTTTCTGAATAATCAAGTTTTTGCTGCTCATGGCACGCTCCTGTTCTTCACTCTTCAGACTGATCTGTTAAGCGAATAAATTCTGCTAAAGACTGCTCTTGGTCCTGCGTCAGTGTCATCTGTTCTAGTAAATCCGGCCGCCGCTGCCAGGTTCTACCTAGCTGCTGCTGCATACGCCAACGGGCAATGGCGGCATGGTCCCCACTCAACAGCACCTTGGGTACTGGCATACCTGCAACCATTTCTGGGCGGGTATAGTGAGGGCAATCCAACAAGCCCTGAGCAAACGAATCTTCTTGCGCCGATTCTGCATGCCCTAATACACCAGGTAACAAACGTGAAACTGCATCGATAAAGGTCATAGCTGCGAGTTCACCGCCACTTAACACGAAGTCTCCAAGAGACCACTCTTCATCAATATCGGTACCAATTAAGCGCTCATCAATTCCTTCGTAACGCCCTGCTACCAATACCAAGCTTTCCTGCTTGGCCAGTTCTACTACACCTGCTTGGTCTAACCTACGCCCTTGGGGTGATAAATAAATCACCTTAGGCTGGCCTAATTCAGTTTTAGCTTGGCCGATGGCATCTCGTAAAGGCTGTACCTTCATCAACATACCAGGCCCGCCACCGTATGGCCGGTCATCCACTGTGCGGTGTTTGTCCTGGGTAAAGTCGCGTGGGTTATACCCAGTAACTTGCAACAATCCTTGCTGCGTTGCTCTTCCTACCACACCAAAATCGGTTAACGATTTGAGCATTTCTGGAAATAGCGTTACTACGCCTACTTTCACCTAAAACTCCGGATCCCACTCGACCCGAATAACACCTCCGAGGAGGTCAATCTTTGTAATCACTTGATCTGGCAAATAAGGTATTAGACGCTCGTTAAGGTCTATACTTTCTTCGTTGCCTTTTACTACTAGCACATCATTAGAGCCAGTGGCGATCAGGTGGTCGACCTTGCCGAGTTTTACCCCTGCGTCAGTCTCAACATTCAGCCCAGTTAGTTGTTGCCAATAATAATCACCGTCATCTAGGTCGGGTAATATGGCACGATCTACCGAGATATCCAGTCCGCAATAATCGCGGGCTTTGTCACGGTCGTCACAACCTTCCAGTAATGCAATTAATCCTTTGCCGTGGGCCTTGCCCTGAGTGAGTTTCAATTCTTGCCAAACACCGTCAATACAGGTTTGCCAAGGTTGATAATCAAAGATGTTTGCCATTGGTTCGGTGCTAGAAAACACTTTTACCCAGCCCTTCACCCCGTAAACGGTAGTGATGCGACCCAGCTTTACGCGTTGGTCTTGAGCCATGTTAAATATCCTTACAACAATGAGTTAATGCAAGTGCTAAGTTAGCTTTATTCAGCTACTTTGCGGGCTGCTTTAATCAGTCCTGCAACACGTTCAGTTGGCTGAGCACCTTGCTCCATCCAAAAATCAACGCGCTGCATGTCAATCCGAGTTACTTCTTCTTGGCCACGAGCAACTGGGTTATGAAAACCCACACGCTCAATAAAGCGACCGTCGCGCGGATTGCGCTGATCAGCTACGGTTAAATGATAGAATGGGCGCTTTTTTGAGCCCCCACGAGCTAAACGAATGGTTACCATGCGTTAGATCCCTTTACGTCGTGTAAGTTTTGAAATCACTTACTATTCATCAATGCAATGCGCCATTATTAGCGACATCACGGAAATGGGCATTACCCCGCCTGAATTAATAGCATGTTACACATGCCTAAATCAGGGCGGGTATTGTACGCCATATAACGTCTCAGCACAAACACAACAAACAAGCTATTTGCCTCAGCTCTGGGCGCACGAGACGGCCCTGGCACGAACATAAATTAGGTTTGATTTGCTTAATTTTCTGGAGTATCTTCGACTATTCAAGATAAAGGCTTTTAAAGCGCTGCCTTGACATAGGAGAAGGTGAGCATTTGCTCTCCAATTTTATTAAGACGCAGCCAATAGGAGTTTTTATGCGCAACAATACCGGCCAATCCACCCAGAGTATCTGGGGCGGCGAACAAGAACACGAACTTTACGAACGCTCAACTCAAGTGCCTGTGGTCCATAGCGTGTCCTTTGCTTACAAGGATATAGACACTTGGCATAAGGTTGCCTTGGGCCAAGAACCCGGTCATATCTACTCACGCAACACCAACCCCACAGTGCGCGCTTTTGAAGACAAGGTTAAAGCACTCGAAGGCGCAGACGCTGCCACCAGTTTTGCAACCGGCATGGCGGCCATTAGCAACACCCTAGCCACCTTCCTTAAGCCTGGAGACCGCATTGTCTCCATTAAAGACAGCTACGGCGGCACTAACGTTATCTTTAACGAGTTTTTACCACCCTTAGGCATTGAGGTTGATCTTTGCGAAACGGGTGACTATGTGCAGTTGGAAGCGGCGATCAAAAAAGGCTGTACGGTGTTGTACCTCGAAACACCCACCAACCCCACTATTAAAATCACCGACATCAAACGTCTCGCTGCCAAGGCTCACCAAGTGGGTGCGCTAGTAGTGGTAGACAACACCTTTGCGACGCCCATCAACCAGCTGCCATTAACGCTTGGCGCAGACATTGTGCTGCACTCTGCCTCTAAATATTTGGGTGGCCATGCCGATGCTTTAGGTGGTGTTATTTGTGGCGCTGTGGAACTGGTAGAAAAAGTCTATCACTACCGCGAAATCAACGGTGCAACCCTTGCCCCAATGGATGCTTACAGCCTTTTACGCGGTATGAAGACCCTAAAATTGCGCGTGCAACGCCAAAACGAAAACGCCATGACAGTTGCTCGGTTTTTACAAGACCACCCCATGGTGGATCAGGTCAACTACCCAGGCCTTGAGACTCACCCAGGACACGATATAGCCAAGCAACAAATGCTAGGTTTTGGTGGTATGCTCAGCTTTTCTGTACATGGCGGTTTGGACGCGATTAAGCAGTTCTTACCTCGCTTAAATTACGCCCACATGGCGGCTAACTTAGGTTGTGTAGAAACCGTAGTAGGGCCGCCGGTCACCACGTCTCATGTGGAATGCACTGCCGAGGAACGTGCGGCAGCGGGCATCCCTGAAGGCTTAGTGCGCTATTCCACGGGCATTGAAGACATTGAAGATCTACTTGCCGACTTAGAACAAGCTTTGAGCGCTCTCAGTTGAAAGCCAGCAGGAGGCGGTTTGAGCAAGGAGAATACCTAGCCCGACAAAGCAAAACTCGGGCCGCCATGGAGGCGGCTGGAGTTGAGCTAACCATTGTTTACGACCCTGCCAACATGTGTTGGCTCACAGGCTACGACAGCTGGTCATTTTACGTACACCAATGCGTGGTCATCGGTACCGACGGAACGCTATTTTGGTACGGCCGCGGTATTGATGCCAAAGGCGCTGAACTCACCACCGATTTAAGCCTAGACAACATCATGGCTTACCCCGATGAATACGTGATGACCCCAGAACGGCACCCTATGGAGTTTTTAGCCAATATTCTGCAACAAAAAGGCCTCGCTAATTGCAGCATCGGCCTAGAAAAGGACAATTATTACTTCACTGCCCGCGCAGCCGAAAGTCTTTACGCCTGCCTTCCTAAGGCCAGATTTAGTGACCAAACCGGCTTAGTTAACTGGCAAAGAGCAGTTAAATCACCAACAGAAATCGTCTATATGCAACGCGCAGGCAAAGTCGTTGAAGGCGTGTATGAGCGAGTGATGCAAGTGGTTCAACCAGGCATGTGCAAAAATGACTTGGCTGCAGAGATTATGCATGCCAGCGCCCAAGGCAACGATGGCCACTATGGCGACTACACCTCATTGGTACCGTTAATCGGCGCAGGCGAGGAAGCAGCCGCCTGTCACATGACGTGGGATGACCAACCCCTAGCACCAGAAGAAGCGATGTGCTTAGAATTAGCTGGGGCCCATAACCGCTACCACTGCCCGTGTTCTCGCACTTTGTTTTTGGGTACACCTACTCAAAAATATCGCGACCTAGAAAAAGTCATCATTGAATGTACAGAAAACGCGCTAGAACTTTTTAAGCCCGGCGTCAGCTGTGATGAAATTGCTGAAAACTTTACCGCCACCCTTAAGCGCCACGGCTACGAAAAAAACAATCGCGTCGGCTACCCTATTGGCTTAAGTTACCCACCCGATTGGGGTGAGCGCACCATGAGCTTACGGGACAGTGATACCACAGTGCTCGAGGAAAACATGACCTTCCATTTCATGCCCGCCATTTGGTTTGATGACTGGGGCTTTGAAATGACAGAAAGCGTGATAGTGACCAACAATGGTGGCCAGTGCTTGTCTAATGTGCCGCGCCAACTATTAGTGAGATGAACCCATGACCAACAATCCAATCAGCAGCGAAATTGACTTTGAGCAAGATGGCATTCAGCATGGTTTCCTAAAGCTGCCGTATTCTAGCAATAGATCGGCTTGGGGTGCGGTGATGATCCCCATTTGTCAGCTTAAAAATGGCAACGGGCCCACAGCACTACTCACCGGCGGTAACCATGGTGATGAGTACGAGGGGCCTACTGCATTGTTTGACCTTGCCAATCACCAACACATTGAAGACATTCAAGGCCGTGTGATTATCATACCCGCCATGAATTACCCCGCATTTTTGAGTCAAGATCGGGTGTCGCCCATTGATGATATCAACCTTAACCGCGCCTTCCCTGGTAAAGCTGATGGCACGGTGACGCAGATTATTGCCGACTATTTTTCTCGCACCTTAGTGCCTATGGCGGATCTGGTTGTGGATATTCATTCTGGAGGAAAAACCTTAGACTGCCTACCTTTCGCCGCCTCTCACGTGCTCGATGACAAACAGCAAGAAAATCAATGTGAAGCCGCCGCTAAAGCCTTTGGCGCACCTTATCTACTGAAGATGCTGGAGCTAGATGCCGGCAGCATGTACGACACGCAAGTGGAGTCCATGGGCAAAACCTTTGTGACCACTGAGCTCGGGGGTGGCGGCAGCAGCACACCTTACACCATCGAAATAGCCAAGCGAGGTGTGCGCAATTTACTCATTCACGCAGGCATTGTTAAAGGCGAAGTTACGCCAAACCCCTCACCTTCGGTAAATTTAAACATGCCCGACGAGCGCTCGTTTTTGTGCTGCTACCATCATGGTTTAGTAGAACCTTGCGTAGGCCTTGGAGAGCGGGTAAAAGCCGGTGATTTGGTGGCAAAAATTCATAACATCGATCGCACAGGCACTGTGCCGGAGTATTATTATGCCAAGCGCGATGGCATGGTTATTATTAAGCATGCGCCATCAATCATCAACATTGGCGACAACCTGTTAGTGATCGCAGAAGTGGTTTAGTCGATTAGTTTTCGTGTCTAGCAATCACTCGATCGCGCATCAGGCGTAAACGCACACCCCAACCCAATATGGGCTGCGGTGGCAAAGCATTAGGCTTGGGCCGCGCTTGGATCATGGCGATGGAATCAGTCATTTCCCCATTTGCCATGTGCGCCATTTGTTCACCAAACAAGGTGGCTAAACCAATACCACCACCGTTATAGCAGCCCGCCACCAGCAAACCGCTATCTAGCTGATCAAACACTTGGCCATTGTTGCCGCTAATACAGGTGATACCGGACCATGTGGAATCAAATACGTCTGCTGGCAACTCAGGAAAACGTCGCTTTAGGCCGTGTAGATGGATTGCTTTGCGTTTTTCTAGCTCACTAACCGACATATTTATGCCCGGCCGTACTTCGGCAGTATTGCGCACCATTATGCGCCGATCTTGCGTTAGTCTTACCGTTGCCCCCATGGCTTGAGCAGACAACAAGCCCCAAGGTTCTGGGCTGCCTATCGCAGTGTATTCTTTATCTGTTAATGGTCGAGTCATACTCGCCGTTAAGGTAAGAGGGAAAGCCTGCCTACGTTTAACGCCCGCACTGGCCATAAAACCATTCACTGCCATCAATAGCTTGGGGGTTTTAATCTGGCCCATAGGTGTAGAGACTAGAAAATCGCTACCCTGCTTACGGCACGTTAACACAGGGCTATTTTCGTACAGAGTCACATTGGCTGGCAGGATACTAATGTAAGCACGCGCCAACTTGGCAGGCTGCAACATAATACCACCGGCAGTCCACAGGGCTTGGGTGTAATAACTGGTACCTAAGCGCTGTTTGAGCTCAGAACCTTCCAATATACGATGATCCAAGTCGAGCTCTGAGAGCAACTGACTAAATCGCTGTAATTTGACTTGATGGGAGGGCACCGCGGTGGCATGAAACTTACCTTGAGCCTGCCAATCACAGTCAATTTGGTGCTCATCAACTAACCCGCTAACGCAATCTACGCCGGCTTTGTTGAGGTTGTATTTCTCACGATATTGCTGCAGACCCGTGTCCGACATGTGGCCATCGTTGAGGGTGGAATCCACCAAATAGCCGGAATTGCGGGCGCTAGCCCCCTCTGCTGCTTGCTGTGCTTCTAGCACCAAAACCTTGGCGCTGGGATTAAGCTGGGCAAATTTTCTAGCCGCAGACAAACCCGTATAACCGGCGCCGATCACTGCAAAGTCGGCAACCTGCTCACCTTGTAGTGCACTATTTGCTTGGCGGTAGTCTAACGCCTGAGTCCACCCACAGCCACTGTCATTGGCAGGCAATGGCGCAAACACCTTACTGCTCATCCGCCACCTAATTCCAGCTGACGCATGTATTCTGCCGGGTCTATGGCAACACCTAAAGAGCGTTTTTCGATGTAAAAGCCTTTTTTGGATTCACGGCAGCGAAAACAAACATAGGCGCCTACTTCAAATTCGAGCTCTTTGTCGGCAGAAAAATAAGCGTATTCTTGCTCTTCGATAACCAAGGTATGGATGTAATATTCTGGCATGCCCAGCCATTCAACATGAGGGCCATCGGTGGTAACGGATTTGAGATAACCACGGCCTTGAATGGCTTTGGCTTTGACGTAAGGCTTGCGAGCCATAGTTTTTCCTAAACGAGACGATTAAACTAGCGCTATTGTATCTAGCTTGAACCTTGGCGTCAGCCAATAATCGACAATTAACACAGCAAAGCGTAATTATGCAGCCTATTCAGATCCAACCCATCGGCATTATTCATTCTTGTTTTAAAGAAAAGTTTGCCACGCCACGCCAACCCGGCTTAGTGCCTGCAGCTAGCGGCCAGGTGGAACTAATAGCGCCCTATAACTTGGCAGACGCCGTAGAGGGCTTGGAAGAGTTTTCTCATATCTGGCTGACCTTCGCCTTCCACCAAACCGCCCAGCAAGGCTGGAAACCCAAAGTAAGGCCTCCTCGTTTAGGCGGCAATGCCAAGCTTGGGGTATTTGCCACTCGCTCTACCTTTAGACCAAACCCCTTGGGTTTATCGTTAGTTAAGCTGGAGTCGGTTGATACTAGTATTGGCGTGGTGTTGCACGTAAGTGGTGCAGACCTCATTGACGGCACGCCCATCATCGACATTAAGCCCTACTTACCCTGGGTGGAATCTATACCTAACGCTCGAAGCGGTTTTGCCGGTGACGACCAAGTGCTGAGTCTGCCTATTGAATACAGCGAGCAAGCACAACTGGCTCTAACGCAACACCCACAGCTAACCCAACTCATAGAACAAGTATTAGCTCATGACCCACGCCCGGCTTACCAACAAAATCCAGAGCGTATTTATGGCTGCAACATTGCCGACATCAACCTGCGCTGGCGTGTGAGAATAAGGTGTATTGAGGTGGTGGAAATTACCTAAAAATACACCACAGCTATGCTAATATGTGGCAACACTCAGAACATTATTTAACCATCATGACCCCAGAACAGCTCATCGCCTTAGACCAACAACATGTTTGGCATCCATACGCGTCTATGGACAACCCGCCACCGGCCTACCCTGTAGCAAGCGCCCATGGTGTGCGCCTGACCTTAGCCGATGGCACGCAATTGATTGACGGCATGGCCTCTTGGTGGTGTGCGGTACATGGATATAACCATCCCCACCTTAACTCCGCGATGACAAAACAAATTGCCGACATGTCTCACGTTATGTTTGGCGGCATAACCCATGCACCCGCGGTGACTTTAGCCAAGCGCTTAGTGGATATGACACCCGCCGGTTTAGAAAAGGTGTTTTTTGCAGATTCTGGCTCCGTAGCCGTAGAAGTGGCCATTAAAATGGCCCTGCAATACTGGCACTCCAAAGGCCAAGCTAATAAACAAAAACTAGTGACTATTCGTAACGGCTACCACGGCGACACCTTTGGCGCTATGGCAGTGTGTGATCCAGTCAATGGTATGCACTCTTTGTTTGCCGGGGTCTTACCACAGCACCACTTTATCTCAGCGCCACCTATGGGTTTTGACCGCCCCCTTGAAGCAGGCGATCTAGATGAGCTAGGAAGTACATTAGAGCAACACCAAAATCAATTGGCCGCACTTATTTTGGAGCCTATTGTTCAAGGCGCAGGTGGCATGCGTTTTTATAGCCCCGCATGGCTTAAGGCTGCTGCGGAGTTATGCAAACAATATAATGTACTGTTAATTGCCGACGAAATTGCCACTGCCTTTGGCCGCAGCGGGGCATTATTCGCTTGTGATCATGCTGATGTTAAGCCGGATATTATGTGTTTAGGTAAAGCCATAACCGGCGGCACCATGAGTTTTGCCGCCACCTTAACCACCACAGAAATCGCCACCAGTATTTCTCGTGGCGAGGCCAGTTGTTTTATGCATGGCCCAACCTTCATGGCTAACCCGCTAGCCTGTGCGGTAGCCAATGCCAGCTTAGACTTGCTGGAACAGAACGACTGGCAGGCTCAAGTAAACACCCTAAACCAAGCCCTCAAACAGCAGCTAAAACCCGCCTTAGAGCTAGCTTACGTTGAAGATGTGCGGGTATTGGGTGCCATCGGTGTGGTACAAGTTACCGACCCGGTCGATTTGGGTAAAATACAGAAGATGTTAGTTGATGAAGGTGTTTGGGTCAGGCCCTTTGGTAAGTTGGTTTATGTGATGCCCCCCTATGTAATGAGCCCGCAAGATCTAGCTCTTTTATGCCAAGGCATGCTTCGCGCCTTAGCCACTTACTTCAAGGAAGCTCATGACAGCACTCACTGAAGACAACCCGGCTCACCTGTACAACTGCGGCATACAAGTTAGAGTAAGCGATTTAAACTACGGCAATCACCTAGGCAATGATGCCATATTAAGCTATTTTCATGAAATTCGTGTGCAGTGGCTAAGTCACAATCAACTCAGTGAGCAAGACGTTGGCGGCTGCGGACTGATTATGACGGGTGCTAATGTTAAATACCTAAAGCAAGGCCACCTTCACCAAAAGCTAACCCTATCCCTCGGTGTTAGCAACATCAGCAAGGCTCGCTTGAGCCTACTGTACAAACTCAAAGAACAAAAAACCGGGCACCTCATTGCCACAGGTCAAACGCACATGGGTTGTTTTGATTACCAACGCCAAAAGCCAGCACGCATGCCGACAGCCTTCGCTGAATTGCTAAAATAGCAACTCGTCTTTCCGGCGCAGGCCGGAATCCCTGCCAGATTGCGGAGATTCTGAATCAAGTTAAGAATGACGTATTATGGAGTTCAGGCAGACAAAAGCACTAAAGGAATAAGACATGAAAAACCGTGAAGACTACACCGATTCAAACCGCGCCATGTGGAATGAAACGGCGGCGGTACATCAAACAACCTATGTGGATGATTTACTTAAACGCATTAAGGCGCCTGACTACTGCATGTTTGATGAGGTGGAGCGGCGTTTGTTTGAGCAGATTGAGCTCTCGGGTAAAGCCGTGGTACAACCTTCTTGCAACAATGCCAGAGAGCTCATTGCGGTAAAAAAAGCGGGTGCTGGGCGTTGTTTAGGGCTGGACATTAGTGATGCTTTTATTACCCAAGGCAAGCAATTAGCACAGGCCGCAGAAGTTGAAATAGAGCTGGTTCGCGCCAATTTGTACGACATCAGGCATGAATACGATAACCAGTTTGACCTAGTGTATGTCACCGTAGGTGCACTGGGCTGGCTACCGGACTTACCGAGTTGCATGGCCTTATTGAGCCGCATGCTAAAACCGGGCGGCCAGTTGTTTATCTATGAAATGCACCCCGCTATGTTCATGTTTGAAAAAGAAACTGGCAGCACACTAGTCGCAGATTACTTTAACCGTTCGGCCTGTCTGCATGAGTATGAGAACGACTACATGAACCCAGACGCTAAGATTGAATCGCCAAGCTACTGGTTTCAGCATACTTTGGGTGACCTTTTAGGGCAGTGTATTACTCACGGGCTCAACATTTCCCACTTTGAAGAATATCGCCATGATATCTCCAACGTGGGTTCGTTTTTGGCAAAATCAGAACATTGCCCACCTTTGTGCTTTAGCCTAATTGCACAAAAAAACTAAACTGTTTGGATCGCCACGCTGCGCTAGCGATGACGGTTACTGTGGGGCTAATCGAAGTAGGCGTAGCAGTAGGTGATGGGCTCTAGCCCGTGGCGCTTTGCCTCACACAGCTGACATTCAACGGTGGCGGAAACTCGGGAGTATTTTTCGCAGTCGATACAGTTGGCTTTATCCACCCCCTGCCACTGAGAACCAGGAAACTCCTGCCAGTGCCTACCCAAGGTGATGATTTCATGGCCTTTGAGTAAGTCACCCGCATGATAGCGGCCCACAATAATCTTAATACGTTGATCAACGGCGCGCTTGCGGCGCTGCTCTTCCACTTGTGTTTGGTCTGGCGCCATATGGGCGGCCAAAATACTCATGGTATCAAGCATGCCTTGCTGTTGTTTAGCGAAGTGTTTTAGGGCGTGTTCCAGCTGCGCCTGACGACCTAAGGGAATGGAATAGGCGAGAAGCTCCGGGTCCCAGTGGCCACCGGCTAAGTGTAAGGATTCCATCAAATCAATATTTTGGTCACCATAGAGGCGTAAGTCATGGGCCGTGGTGACTAACTCGTAGCCCAGTGGCAAATGGTCGAGCAAAGACGCCGAAACTGCCGAAGCATCTTCAATATTATCATTTTCAAACCAATCACTCATAAGGTTAACCCTACAGGTTATTCTATGTCGTCATAGCCGTCATAGTTATGCACGAGGTCTTCAAACCGTGTGTACTTGCCAATAAAGGCAAGGCGAGAAGTGCCAATGGGGCCGTTACGTTGTTTACCGATGATAATTTCGGCCTTACCTTTGTCTTCGCTGTCTTCGTTATACACCTCATCACGGTAGATGAACATAATCACGTCGGCATCCTGCTCGATGGCGCCCGATTCACGCAAGTCTGAGTTAACTGGGCGTTTGTTGGGCCTATTTTCCAGACTACGGTTAAGCTGAGATAACGCGATGACAGGGCATTTTAACTCTTTTGCTAAGGCTTTTAAGGATCGTGAAATTTCGGAAATTTCGGCGGTACGGCCTTCGGTATGACCTTTAATCTGCATCAATTGCAGGTAGTCGATCATGATCATGCCAACGCTGCCGTGTTCGCGGGCAATACGCCTTGCACGGGTACGCATTTCTGTGGGGCTAAGGCCCGCGCTGTCATCAATATACAGCGGCTTGTCTTTGAGCAGATTCACTGCACCTGTAAGCTTAGGCCAGTCGTCTTGTTCGAGTTTACCGGTACGCATACGCGTGGCATCAATACGCCCCAGTGACGACAACATACGCATCATCAACTGTTCGGCGGGCATCTCCATGCTAAATACTAATATAGGCGCATCACCAATCACCGCCGCATTTTCTACGATATTCATGGCAAAGGTGGTTTTACCCATGGAAGGTCGTCCGGCCACAATGATCAAATCTGATTTTTGCATGCCTGCGGTCTTATTGTCTAAGTCAGTAAAACCTGTGCTAATGCCGGTAATGGCGCTGTCGGAACGAAACAGTTCATCAATCCGCTCCACAGCACCTTTTAGAATCGGGTTAACGTACTGCGGCCCACCTTCTTTTGGGCGTGCTTCGGCAATTTCGAATACTTTACGTTCGGCTTCATCAAGTACGTCGCCCGATGAACGACCGTCGGTATGAAAAGCGGAGTCTGCAATTTCGTTGGCCACACCAATCAGTTGGCGCAGTACCGCTCGTTCGCGCACAATGTTGGCATAGGCAGTGATGTTAGAGGCGCTGGGCGTGTTTTTAGCTAACTCACCTAAATAACTTAAACCACCGGCGTTTTCCAGTTCGTCTATACGGCTTAACTCTTCTGACAGTGTAATGACATCGATAGGACGTGAGTCGCCTACCAACTTGGTCATTACCCGAAAAATCAAACGGTGGTCTTGACGGTAGAAATCAACTTCTGCAACCGCTTCAGAAACTCGGTCCCATGCCATTTCGTCCAGCATTAAACCACCCAAAACGGATTGTTCGGCCTCTTTGGATTGGGGCGGGACTTTAAGGGCATCCAGTTGTGGGTCGGATTTAAGTAGGTGTGAAGCTGATTGCATGAAAGTATCGTTTATTAAGGATGAAATCGACCCTATGATAACCTTTAGCAAGGCCATTAAACAGGGGACACAAAAAAGCCCCTTCTAAGGGGCTTTTTATGGATTGCTTCGCTGTAGGATCAAGACGATCCCTAAAGCAGAGTTTTACTCAGCTACAAGCGCTACAGTCACTTCTACAGTGATGTCACTGTGAAGCTGGATAGCTACAACAGTTTCGCCCAAGGCGCGCAAAGCACCTTCAGGTAAACGTACTTCAGTCTTATCAACGGTATGGCCAGCTTCCAATAGGGCAGCAGCAATTTCGTTAGTACCGATAGAGCCAAACAGCTTGCCTTCGTCGCCAGCGTTAGCAGCGATGGTGATGGTCAATTCGCCGATGGCGTCAGCACGAGTTTGTGCAGCAGCTAGCTTCTCAGCAGCAGCAGCTTCAAGCTCAGAACGACGAACTTCAAACGCTTCGATGTTAGCTTTGTTGGCAGGTACAGCTTTGCCATTTGGAATTAGGAAGTTACGACCGTAGCCTGCTTTAACAGAAACGGTGTCGCCCAAAGCGCCTAACTTACCAATTTTTTCAAGAAGAATTACATTCATGTTCAATTCCTTAAGTTGCTCAACATGTATACATGGAGAGTCTAATTCTAGTTTTTCACCCTGACCGGCAAACGTTTACGCAACCCGAACAAACTGTCCAGAGTGGCTAACAACGCCAGCAGAGTGAAGACCAATGCACTAGAGAACAACAACCCTAAGTAAGTTGCTATCAGCCACATGCGGCCTAATTTCATTTGCTCAACCAACCCATGCACTAACGCCAAACCTGCAAATAGTAGTGGTATGGCCAGTATAAACAACCATTGCGTCATATCCACAATATTGCTTAAACCAAACACAGCCAAAGCTAAACTACCCGTGAGCCATACGGGCAAACGCAGTTGATGAAATTCGGTTTGAAAACCACCTGGGTTAAACAATACCGATTGCCACCAACGGGCTAACACTGTGCAGGCTAATAAAATAGCCAAATGTACAGCACCTAGCACACCCTCCATAAGGGCTTGCACTTGTTCGGAAGTCACTTCATCGGGTAGGCTGTTTGTTGCTTCCAGCTGGATTCCAGCTTTGGCAAAAGTGAGCATTACCTCTTGTAAGTAGCTCGCCAAAATAGGCATAGATACGATGGCCACCAACATACTGGCAACCAACACATAGGTCCAATGAGCACTGTAGCGTAAAACGCTAGCTAGTCCGGCCACACCAATTAAGGTTAAAGCCGGGGTTGGATCGCCATTGCTCCACCACATTAAGGCAGGCAATAGGCTCCACATAAACACCTGCGCACCCGCTTGATAACCTTTTCGTAAGATTACCAGGGCCACAACTGCAGCACTAATCCAAAACAACACCGGAATAATGGCAAATACAACAGCAACCAAGGTTGCTTGTTTGCCGCCTTTCATGGCGTATTGAGCGAGTCTGCGCATGGGTTAATGCAGCTTACTGATGAGCGTCAGTGTATGGCAACAAAGCAACATAACGAGCGCGCTTAATGGCAGTAGAAAGCTGACGCTGGTAACGTGCTTTGGTGCCAGTAATACGGCTAGGTACAATCTTGCCAGTTTCAGATACGTAGCCTTTTAAAACTTCAATATCTTTATAGTCGATTTGTGCAACGCCTTCGGCGGTGAAACGACAGTACTTACGACGACGAAAAAAACGTGCCATGTCAATATCTCCAGTTAATTATTCGGCAGCTGCTTCAGCGGCAGGTGCTTCTTCAGCTTTAGCTTCTGCTTGAGGAGCTTCGGCACGAGGGGCGCGTTCTTGACGACGTTTGTCTTCACGGCTTTCGGCAGCTTTAACAGGAGAATCTTCAGTTACGGCACCTTTCATACGCACAACCATGTTGCGGATAACGGCATCGTTGTAACGGAAGTTGCTGTCTAGCTCGTCCAATGCAACATTTGAACATTCAACGTTCATAAGTACATAGTGAGCTTTGTGGATTTTGTTAATTGGGTATGCCAAGTGGCGACGGCCCCAATCTTCCAAACGATGAATTGCACCACCATCGGCTTCGATAGTCGTGGTGTAGCGCTCGATCATAGCGGGAACTTGTTCGCTTTGGTCAGGGTGGACCAAAAACATAATTTCATAATGACGCATTGCTGCTCCTTATGGGTTAAATAGCCTCAAGTGTCTAACAATTCGTTATTGAACTGTAACCTTAAAGCAAGGAGGAAAATCACACCTAAAAATGTGATGGCGCATTATACGTAAACCCAACGCCAAGTTCAAGCCACCCCCAATCCCGATCAATAGGCCCTATTGCATTCTAATGGAAGCAGTAACACACTGATCGCCACAGACACACATAAAACCGCATTTTGGAGGCAGCACCATGGCTCGAAGCCGCTCAATCAAACTTATCAAATGGTTGCTACAACTCGCCGCACTCCTCACTATTGGTGCCGCCGCCGCACTAGCTTACCTTTGGTTGCAGCAAGAAGACTGGCTGCCAGAACCCAGCAAACCCTTTGCTGCCGCGTTAGGCCAACCACAGCCGCTGCCAGCAAGCGATTATCGTATTGATTTATTAGCCGCCGATGACCTAGCTTTTCGTTTACAAAAAGCTGTTATAGAGGCCCGCCCAGGCACCTTAATCGTGCTGCCAGAAGGCCGTTTTGAATTTAACGACGAGTTAATCATCAACCAGCCCAACATCACTCTGGCTGGCCAAGGCATGTTTAAAACCACCCTGGATTTCACCAACCAAGCGTCCGGCGCGCAAGGCATTTTAGGTTTAGGCGATGCCCTACGAATTCAAGACTTAGCCGTAGTGAATGCCCCTGGCGATGGCATCAAAACAGAAGGCATCAACCACCTACTAATTCAACGTACAAGAGTGGCGTGGGAAAACGGCCCTAGCCCGCTCAATGGTGCTTATGGTTTGTACCCTGTGCAAAGTAAAAACATCGTCATTGAAGATAGCCACGTTTCGGGAGCCTCCGATGCGGGCATTTATGTGGGCCAGTCCAGTAACATTGTAGTGCGCCGCAATACGGTGGAATACAACGTTGCCGGCATAGAAATTGAAAACTCCATATTTGCCGACGTATACGACAACTGGGCCGCCTACAACACAGCCGGAATTTTAGTCTTCGACTTGCCCAATTTACCTGTCTATGGCGGCCGCAATACTCGGGTATTTAACAATGTGGTGTTTGATAACAGCACCAAAAACTTTGCACCAGAAGGCAACATCGTCGGCATTGTGCCCTCGGGCACGGGCCTAATGGTGATGGCTAACGACGAGATTGAAATCTTTGGCAACTTGGTGCGTAACCATGGCACGGCCAGCCTGGTGGTCGTGAGTTACTTAGTCACAGAAATCCCCGTAACCGATGCCAATTACGAGCCTTACCCAGAATCACTATGGGTGCATCACAATCGCTTTGAAAACCCAGACCGCTGGTATTTGGATGGCAGTGACTTTAACTTACTGCCTAACCTGTTATTTGATATGGACCCGCCCGAAATTATTGTTGACGGCATTACTAAAACCTACCACACCCAAGCCGAGGCTGACGCAGGCCAAAGCTGTTTTGCCCACAACACTAACGCCAATCAAGGTCCCATAAGGGTTGGCAGCATGAACCTTGCCAGTGGTAACACTAACCTGCTTGGGCTACCTTCTGGTCCGGCACTGTATAACGAACCCCAATACGATTGCCAAGGCAAAAGCTCACCGGAAATTGCCATTGATACTTGGCCCAATGCCGTGCAAACTCAGGCTAACAATCAACAACTAGAACTCTGCAAAACCACCATGGACGGCATTAACTGGCAAGCCATAGAGGCCGATTGCCCCAACCTTGAAGACTACGGTTTAACAGCTTCACTGGGATACACTTACGATCTGCAAACGCCGCTATTTTCAGATTATATGGAAAAACAGCGAACTATTTATCTACCAGCCAACAGTTCGCTTGCTTACACCGCCAGCGGGCCTTTAAAGGCACCTATTGGCACCATTATTAGCAAAACCTTCGTCAACCCAAGCAGCCAGAAAGCCGTTGAAACGCGCCTACTCATTCACCGTCAATCGGGCTGGGTTGGCCTGCCTTACTTATGGAACAATGGCATCGCTAAACTTCATGTTGGGGGCGCACTCATACCTCAAAGCATTAACCTAGAAGGTAAACGTATAGACTGGCATTACCAAGTGCCCAACCAAAACCAATGTGACAGTTGTCACAAACAAGGCAAACAATTTCAACCCATTGGTTTAGCAACTAAGTGGCTCAATCACTCTAACCAATTACAACAGTTAGAGGACAAAGGCTGGCTCACAGAATTACCTGAAGACCCCAACCAAAGGCCTCTAGTAGCAGCATGGGATGACACCAATAATAACAATTTACCGCAAAGAGCAAGGGCATATCTGGACATTAACTGTGGCCACTGTCACAATCCTGCAGGCTTAGCACACACCTCTGGCTTAGCGCTTAAAGCAGAACTGCCCATGAGTACCAAAACCGGCGTGTGCAAACCGCCGGTAGCCGCAGGGCGTGGTGCGGGCGATTTGAGTTACGCCATCGTGCCAGGCGAGGCAGAGTCGTCTATCTTGCACTTGCGCATGGGCTCGCTTGATCCTGCGATCAAAATGCCAGAGTTATCCAAAGGGCTAGTGCACCAACAAGGGTTGGCGCTCATTAAACAGTGGATAAACCAAATGCCTGGCACCTGTGAGCAGCTTTAACTAATACAAAATTGAGACACTATTATGTGGAACATCTATTTATCTGGCGAAATTCATACCGACTGGCGCGAGCAGATCATTAACCGCTGTGCGGAGCTAAATTTGCCAGTGAACTTCACGTCGGCATGCACTAACCACGAAGCCAGTGATGCCGCTGGCGACCATTTAGCCGATACCGCCACTAACTTTTGGCGTGATAACCAATCGGCCAAAGTAAATGCCATTCGCACCAAAAACCTTATTGCTCAAGCTGACATTGCCATTATTCGTTTTGGCGACAAATACAAACAGTGGAACGCTGCCTTTGATGCCGGTTATTGTGCCGCAATGGGTACGCCTTACATCACCTTGCACAGCGAAGACATTGTGCACCCACTTAAGGAAATCAACGCTGCTGCCATGGCGTGGGCTAAAGATGTGGATCAAGTAATTACTACCCTGCAGCACGTAACCCAGTAATCGCAAATACATGGATCGCCGCGCTACGCTCGCGAAGACGGCACGTCGTCATGCGAACGCACCCTCCGTCTTTGCGAGCGCAGTGAAGCAATCCAAACCCGACAAGGAAAGTACATGAGTCAACACACAGGTCACTTAGGCACCAAACCCATTCTCGGCCTATTTTTTGGTATGGCCGCGCCCATCGCTGTGGGTATGATGGTACACGGCCTATACAACGTAGTAGACGCCATATTCGTGACCCGCGCTATTGGCGTTAATGCCATGGGCGGCATTTCCATTGTATTTCCCATTCAAATGTTGATCTTTGCACTGGCCACATTAATCGGTAGCGGCATGGCGTCCATCGTCGCTCGTCAATTAGGGGCCAAGCAGGATGATGCCGCCAACGCCACTATCGATATAGCCTTTCGTTTAGGCCTAGCCATTGCCATTGTGGTCACCTTATGCATTTACTTAAACATTGATACCCTGCTCGAGTTCTTGGGCGTGTCAGAAGCTTTATGGCCACACGCCCATGCTTATTTGGTGCCACTGGCATTATTCAGCTTCCCCATCGTCTTCATGAGCAGCATCCCTAGCGATTTACTCAGAGCCGAAGGCAAAGCCATGCTAATGATGGCCGGCATGGTGTCATCTGCCGTCCTCAATATCATTTTAGACGCCGTGTTTATCTTTGTGCTCGACATGGGTGTAGAGGGCGTGGCTTACGCCACCATCATATCTCAAGTATTTGCCGCGGCTTTGATGCTGTATTTTATCCTAGGCGGCAAAACACACCTAAAGCTGCGGCCGTTTGCCTACGCTATGGACTGGGCCATTCTCAAAGACATTGTATTGCTGGGCATACCTATTTTAATTTCACACGCAGGTGTGTCTGTTTTTATTGGCCTAACCAACTACACGCTTACCCAGTTTAGTAACGTCGAAAGCGATTTATATGTGAGTGCCTACGGTCTTATTGGACGCCTGATGATCTTCTTCATCCTGCCCGCCATTGCCATGACCATTGCCTTTCAAACCATTGCTGGCTACAACTACGGCGCCAAAGAATATGACCGTGTATTGGCCATGATAAAACTTGGGGTGATTTCCAGCCTTTGTTATGGTCTCGCCGTAAGTGCTATGATTCTGCTTGCCCCGCAACAAATTATTGGCATTTTCACCCAAGACGAGGCGCTGTTAGCCGCCACCGCCAGCATCGCTTTTTGGTCCTTCTTATTGTTCGCACTTGCCAATACGCACGCAGTTATCAGTTCCCTATTTCAGGCACTAGGCAAAGCCCGCCATGCTATTTTCTTGTCCTCGCTAAGGATTTATTTTGTACTCATCCCTGCGCTACTGATCCTGCCAGGCATTTATGGCATAGACGGCATTTGGTATTCATTCCCAATTGCCGACATCATTGCCTTTATAGTGGTGATTTATTTCGTCTTGCGTGAGCGCGGAAATTTACGTCGTCTATACTTAGACTCGAAACAACCCAAACTAAACAAGGCAGCTTAAAACGAGTTAGGACTAAAGCCAGTCTTCATGGCGATGCCGTACCCTGAGGATCACGACACCGTTATCCTCATTACAAGCGTAAATGACGATATGCGCTCCGATCGGGTGAGCACGCACAGGCGGCGCTATCTCTAAACGGAGGTGGGCTGCTTTAGGGTTATTCGCTAAAAATTCAAAACAAGTTTCAAGCTTAGCGTGGTAACGTTCGGCTTGGCGCATGCCAAACTCAGTCACACCTAAAACGAAGATGTTGATAATATCTTCTTCTACCTAAACACTAAGCTGATAGGTCATGGAGTGAAGAGTCAGGCCGTTGTCACTTGCTTCGCCAAAGCAAGAATTTCTGCCATGTTGTGCTGGCTTACACCGCTGCTAATGCCTTGATTCACAACGGACTGCATCTGCGCTATTTTTTGGTTTTGATCTTGGTCTTTACGAATCAAATCACGCACATAGTCACTGGCATTACTATAACGCCCATATTGTGACTGCTGCTCTACCCAAGATTTCATTGCGTCGGGTAACGACACGTTCATAGTTGCCATGTAGACCTCCTTATTAGATGATTTTTTCCAAATATTGGCAATTATTGTCAATATTTGTCATAGCCTCTAACAACTTGGTGCTGATAGAATCATATACATTCAGCCGCCTAGACCGGCAATAATACAAAAGGCACAACATGATTTTAATACTATGGGTTTTAGGCATCGTTATTGTTACCCTATTGGTGCGTTTACTCTTGAATAAAGCGCCCAGCAACGGCAAGCCCTTTCTGCTTAGAGCCGCTGTAGTGGTTATTGTATTGGTGGCTATTGGGTTAGCCCTGCGTGGGTTATGGCCTGTGGCCATGAGTCTATTTGGCGGCTTAATGGTTTACGGTAAGCCAGTACTTAAAGCCTTTGGATTGTGGCAAACGATCAAAGGCTTTAAGCAAACAGCCTCCGTTAAAAACGCACCTACAACGGCGGCTATGGACAAGGCACAAGCACGAAAAATATTGGAACTTGAAGACCAGGCTAGCGCCGAAGAGATTATTGCTGCACATAAGAAGATGATGGCAAAAAATCATCCAGACAAGGGAGGCAGCACCTACCTTGCCAGCCAAATTAATCAAGCTAAGGACGTATTGCTTAAGGATTAGACCGTTATTGCCATCCTGGATCGCCGCGCTGCGCTCGCGAAGACGTCGCTGGCTGGAGCGGCAATGGCTAGCTGCGCTGGCGTACCGCTTCGAACAAACACACGCCCGCAGCAACCGACACGTTGAGGCTGCTCACCTCGCCTGCCATGGGGATCTTTACTAGCTGATCACAACCTTCTCGAGTAAGGCGGCGCATGCCTTCGCCTTCGGCACCCATGACTAAGGCCATGCTACCTTTGAGGTCGGCTTGATAAATATCTTGGGTGGCTTCGCCTGCCGTGCCAGTAATCCACACACCCGATGCCTGCAAGGTTTTTAGGCAGCGGGCTAGGTTGGTCACTTGCACAAACGGCATGCTCTCAGCAGCACCACAAGCCACGTTGCTTACAGTGCTGTTAAGTGATGCTGATTTGTCTTTAGGCGCGATAACCGCATGTACTCCGGCTGCGTCTGCCGTACGTAAACAGGCACCCAAATTATGTGGGTCTGTAACGCCATCTAGGATCAACAAAAATGCGGGCTCGTTAAGCTCTTCTAACAACTGTGTAAGAAAGTGTTCATCTTTGGCTGGGCTTGGCGTGCAGGCAGCCACCACACCTTGGTGGCGACCCTTAACCTTGTTGTCTAGCTCGCGGCGCGGCATGATTTGGCATTCGATGCCCTGATCGTCTGCTAAACTTCTAACCTGATTGAGACGCTTGTCTTCACGGCCTTCTTGAAACCAAATTTCCTGCACCCGCTCGGGGTTGCGTTGCAATTTGGTTTGCACGGCATGAATGCCAAACACATATTCGATATTAGCCATAATTAACGCGTCTCAGTTACCTTAGGATGCCGCTGGCTTTTTACGACGAGGCTTTTTGGCTCGGCCAGCAGGTTTACCCTTTTGATCAAACAAGGGCGCATCTGCCGTTTCGCTAGGCTGTTTGGCCTTGGGCTTAGGCTTAGGCTTAGATTTTGACTTGGGTTTTGACTTAGGCTTTGGCGGTGCATCGGCCAATTCAAAATCAATCTTCTTCTCGTCTAGATCTACCCGCACCACTTTCACTTCAATAATGTCGCCTAAGCGGTAGCTCTTGCCACTGCGCTCGCCGTGCAGGCGATGCTTGGGGGCGTCAAAGTGATAGTAGTCGCCTGGCAACGCACTTATGTGCACAAGGCCTTCAACATACACATCTTCTAGCTCTACAAACAAACCAAAACTGGTAACGGCATTAATTGTGCCATAAAAATAATCACCAATATGGCCTTGCATGTATTCACACTTAAGCCAACCTTCTACGTCCCACACGGCTGCATCGGCACGGCGCTCGGCCATAGAGCAGTGCTCACCCAGGGCTACCACATCGGCAGTGGTATATGGATACCATGGCGAAGGTGGCTGTGTTTGTGTCGCTTTGATACGCTTTACAGAACCTGTTCTGCGTTTGCTTTGAATCACACCACGAATAGCGCGATGAACCATCAAATCTGGGTAACGACGAATCGGTGAGGTGAAGTGGGCGTAGGCGTCATAACCTAAACCAAAATGGCCTTCGTTTTCTGGCGTATACACCGCTTGGCTTAGTGAACGCAGCATCACCGTTTGCACTAGGCTAGCGTCTGGGCGTTCTTTAATGGACGTCAACAACGCTTGATAATGCTTAGGTTGTGGCTCTTCGCCACCTTGTAATGACAAACCCATCTCACCTAAAAAGGCGCGCAAGTTTTCTAACTTGGTTGGTTTTGGTCCCTTATGCACACGGAACAAACCGTCCAACTTGTGCTTAGCTAGAAACTTAGCGGTACTCACGTTGGCCGCCAACATACACTCTTCTATGAGCTTATGGGCGTCGTTACGTCGTACGGGGACAATATCGTCTATTTTGCGATCTTCACCAAACACAATACGTGTTTCTTGGGTTTCAAAATCAATGGCACCACGGGCATCACGGGCAAAACGCAAGGCGGCATACAGTTTATGCAACTCGTCTACGGGTTTGGCCACATGCTGATATTCGTTACGCAACGGCTGACATTGCTCGTCTGAAGAATCTAACATTGCACCCACTTTGGTGTAAGTTAAACGCGCATGCGAGTGGATCAGACCTTCGTAAAATTCGTAACCGTTTAGCTTGCCCTTGCTGGTAATGGTCATCTCACACACCATAACCAAACGGTCAACATGGGGATTAAGAGAACACAACCCATTAGAAATGGCTTCTGGCAACATGGGAATCACACGCTCAGGAAAATACACTGAGGTTGCTCGCCTATGGGCTTCTGTATCTAATGCTGTGCCAGTACGAACATAATGGCTCACATCGGCAATAGCCACGTATAAACGCCAACCACCTAAGGTACGCTTACGGCAATAAACGGCGTCGTCAAAATCGCGCGCGTCTTCGCCGTCAATAGTAACAAAAGGCAATTCACGTAAATCGATACGGTCGTATTTATCGGCTTCTGCCACTTCCGGCGCCAATAAATCCGCTTCGCGAGTAGTTTCAACTGGCCACTGGTGAGGGATTTCGTGGGTGCGAATAGCTACATCGATTTCCATACCTGGCGCCATGTGCTCACCCAAAATCTCCGCTACTTCACCAATCGCTTGGTTACGTTTGTTAGGCTGATGGGTAATCTGCACGCTTACGTATTGGCCATGTTTAGCCTGTAATACGCTGTCGTTAGCAATCAAAATGTCTTGGCTAATGCGCTGATTATCGGGGCGCACAAAACAAATGCCATTTTCTTTAGTTAAGCGGCCAACAACTTGTGTGGTGTTACGCTCGGTAACCTCTACAATGGCACCTTCGCTACGGCCTTTGCGGTCTACACCGGTAACGCGTGCGAGGGCTTTGTCGCCGTCGATCACAGCGCGCATTTGGCGGTGGCTTAGAAATAAATCATCGCCGCCTTCGTCAGGCCTTAAAAACCCAAAACCATCGCGATGGCCAATAATACGGCCATGGATTAAGTCCATCTTGTTAATGGCGCCATAAGCGCCCTTGCGGTCACTTATAAGCTGGCCATCACGTTCCATCGCTCGCAACCGTCGACGTAATGCTTCTACGTCTTCTGCCTCAAACAATTCCAGTTCAAAACTAACTTGTTGGAGGGTCGCTGGGCCGCTACGGTCACGTAAATGATCGATAATAAATTCCCGGCTTGGAATCGGATTTTCGTACTTCTGCGCCTCACGCTGAGCGTGAGGATCGTCAATTTGTGTCATGCTGAGATTAAGTCTCTCTTTATTTAAGCGCCAAAAGAATGGCGTTTAACAATAGTTTCTACTCGATCTGGGCCGGTGGAGATAATGTCCACAGGGGCTTCAATCAAGACTTCAATACGGGCAATGTAGGCTAACGCAGCAGCAGGTAATTGTGCTTCTGATTGTGCGCCTACGGTGGATTCAGTCCAACCCGGCATAGTTTCGTAAATGGGGGTAACAGCGGCAAAACCTTCTGCATCACTAGGGCAAGATACGTCGTTGCCGTTAGCATCGTGGTAAGCCACACACAGCTTAATCTCGTCCATGCCATCCAATACATCTAGTTTAGTCAAACAAATGCCCGACACACTGTTAATTTGGATCGCATGCTTGAGCGCTACCGCATCAAACCAACCACAACGACGTGGACGACCTGTGGTGGCACCAAACTCGTGGCCACGGGTAGCTAGGCCTAAACCGGCGTCACAAAATAGCTCTGTAGGGAATGGGCCACTTCCTACCCGGGTGGTGTAGGCTTTGGTAATACCTAAAATGTAATCTAGGTACAAAGGTCCAAAACCAGAACCGGTGGCAGTGCCACCAGCAGTGGTATTAGACGAGGTTACGTAGGGGTATGTACCGTGGTCAATATCTAGCAACGTACCTTGAGCACCTTCAAACAAAATATCGGCGCCTTCGCGACGTAAGTCGTGAATTTCGGCAGTCACGTCGGTAAACATGACTTTAATCTGCTCAGCTTGGGCTAATGCAGTTTCTAAAACTTCGGTGTAATCTAACGGCTTAACACGGTAGAAGTTTTGTAATACAAAGTTATGATAGGTCATCACTTCTTTAAGTTTTACAGCAAAACGCTCAGGGTCTAACAAGTCACCCAAACGTAACCCACGGCGGGCCACTTTGTCTTCGTATGCGGGGCCAATGCCTCGGCCCGTAGTACCAATTTTCTCTTCGCCACGAGCCAACTCACGAGCTTGGTCTAGAGCAATGTGGTAAGGCAGAATCAACGGGCAAGCAGTACTAATACGCAAACGATCACGTACTGGCACACCACGTTCTTCTAGCTCGCCCATTTCTTTAAGCAAGGCGTCCATGGCTACAACTACACCGTTGCCGATGAAGCAGGTTACGGTATCACGCAAGATACCCGACGGGATTAGGTGCAATACAGTTTTTTCGCCTTCGATGACCAAGGTGTGGCCAGCGTTGTGGCCACCTTGAAAGCGTACCACTGCCGTGGCCTGATCCGTCAGTAAATCAACGATCTTACCTTTGCCTTCATCACCCCATTGAGTGCCTAAAACGACGACATTCTTACCCATAATATTTTGCTCTAATTTATTGCTACTTAGCGTGAAATCACGCCAACTTAAAAAATAATTGACTACTCTAGTCTATAAAAAACTACAGCGCCTCTATAACCCATGCTTGGTTTTTCCAGACTAGCTCTTGAGAACATTGCTCTGGCTTGCCCTGTTGCTGCAACTGCGCCACTAAACGTTGGCCCTGTTGACGCAATTGTGTTTGTTTGTGCCATAGCTCCTGGCGCTGCTGGCCCGACAAATTAGCCTCTAGAGGCATAGCAATGCCATCGGCCTGTTGCTGTGGCTGATCAGATAGTTCAGCCAAGATCTTTAGATCTGCACTAAAACCAGTGGCAGGGCGAGCCCGACCAAACACCTTACCGATATCATCATAGCGGCCACCTTTTGCAATGGCTTGGCCAAAGGCTGGTGTTAATGCCGCAAACACTACACCGGTGTGGTATTCGTAGCCGCGTAACTCGGCCAAATCAAAATACAAAGCAACCTGTGGGAAGCGCGCACTAATGGCGCTGGCTAGATCACGCAAGTAACCAATGGCTTCACTCACCTGAGTGGACACGTCACCAAACACTTGCTGGGCTTGGTCTAAAATTTGTGTGTCGCCGTACAAACGTGGTAACTGCTGCAGCATGGTTTTACTTTGGTCACTCAAATCCATGGCGGCCACTAACGCATCTATATCGGCCACGGCCTTGCTTTGTAGCAAGTTGAACAAATCTCGTTCGTCGTCTGCGGCCAACTCAATGGCATCGATCAAGCCGCGGTAGATACCCACGTGGCCTAAGTCGAGTGTAATAGGGTGTTTAATATCTACACTGGTTAAAGTGGTTAACATCAAACTAATAATTTCTAAATCACTTTCAATGCCTGCATGACCATAGAGCTCAGCGCCCACTTGCAACGGACTACGCGACGCCAATGGGTTAGCCGCGCTGGTGTGCAATACGGTATTGGAATAACACAGGCGATTAATACCTTGGCAATTGAGGCTGTGGGCATCTATGCGCGCAACCTGAGGGGTAATGTCGGCACGAATGCCCATGGTACGGCCGGTCTTTTGATCGATTACCTTAAAGGTAGCCAGGTCCAAATCATCACCGGTGCCAATTAATAAGGAATCAATATATTCAATCAGGGGCGGCATAACCAGGTCATAGCCCCACCCCTGGTACTGGTCCACTACCGTACGCCGCAAACCTTCTATGCGCGCAGCTTCTGGTGGCAATACTTCCTTCACACCATCCGGTAATAACCAACGATTTGTTCGACTCATATGAGTTCCTGTTTCTACAACTTTAGCGTTTTAATCAGCGCACCAATAACAACAAGCCAAGCCCTATGAGCATGCTTGCCAAGCCTAATAGGCGCATATGTCGATCGCTTATTTGTGCTAGTTGCACCACCAATTTACGCCACCTTTGAGGGTATAAAAAAGGCAAAATACCTTCCAGTATTAACATCAAGCAAAAAGCCACCAATAGATGTTGTATCAATTCATTCATGGTTTTTTACTTATGCTGCAAACACAAAAAAACCGAGCATCATACGGCCCGTCTCGGACCCTACTTCTCGGTTACGCAATTGTACTGCTTTTGAGTGTGAATGGCTAGCCTTGCTGGCTGTTTCACCTCGAACGTAGCTGAGAGATCTTAGACCCTTCGGCTACGTTCGAGATGACAAACACTTACTTCAGCGTAGACTGGTTCATGTACTTAAAGAACTCACTATCCGGCTCAATAAGCATCACGTCGCCACCCGCGCCAAAGGTTTTACGGTAGGCATCTAAGCTACGGTAAAAACTGTAGAACTCTGGGTCTTGGTTAAAGGCTGCGGCATAAGTTGCTGCTGCAACGGCATCGCCGTCACCACGTACAAGCTCAGACTCACGGTAAGCATTGGCTTCGATCACCGTTTCTTGACGATCCGCGTCGGCACGAATACCTTCGGCTAATTCCTTACCTTTAGAGCGATGCTCACGGGCTTCGCGCTCACGTTCGGTACGCATACGGCCATACACAGACTCGCTCACCTCTTGTGGTAGGTCGATACGCTTCACACGTACGTCAACCACTTCGATACCCATGTCCTTAATCACGACTTCATTAAGCTCTCGGCGCAGCTCAGTCATTACTTCATCACGCTCGCCGGAAACCACCTCGTTTAAGGTGCGCTCGCCAAATTGGTTACGTAAACCGGTATCTACACGAGACGCCAACAACTTAGCGGCGGTAAATTCGTCACCGGAGGTTGCGGTGTAGAAGTCAGCTACGTTTTTGATGCGCCATTTTACAAACGAATCTACGATTAGGGCTTTCTTCTCTAGTGTTAGGTAGCGCTGTGGACGCGCATCCAAGGTCAACACACGGGCGTCAAATATACGCACGGTGTTCACAAACGGTATTTTTACATGCAGACCAGGCTGAATATCAAACTGCACCACTTCACCAAACTGCAGCATGATGGCACGTTGGGTTTCTTTAACCACAAACAAGGAGGTTGAGGCCACTAACAGCGCCACAAACAAGCCAATTAAGGTTACTAATGTACGAGTAGCCATATTAACGAGACTCCCTTGAAGAGGCACCAGAGGCACCCTGTGTCAATTGCTGGATCACACGGTTGGTAATTTCGTCCACCATACTGGAGGATACTCTACCACCGGTGCCCGTTGCTGAACGCACGGACTGGTTTTGCATAATTTGATCTAGCGGCAGCACCATCATATTATTGCCACCGTCAACATCAACCATCACCTTAGAGGCGTTGGAAAGCACGTCTTCCATAGCTACAAGATACAAACGCTCACGGGTGACTTCCGGGGCCTTTTGGTATTCTGTTAGCAACTTGGTAAAACGAGTTGCCTCACCTGCGGCACGAGCCACAACTTGCTCACGGTAGGCTAACGCCTCTTCGCTGACGCGCTGAGCACGACCACGGGCTTCTGGCACAATACCATTAGCGTAGGCTTGAGCTTCGTTCTTTACACGCTGCTCGTCCTCACGGGCCTTGATCACGTCATCAAACGCGTCTTGCACCTGTGAAGGCGCTGCCGTGTTTTCAACGTTCACCTTAATAACTTCTAAGCCGGTTTTATAATCGTTCAAATAACCTTGTAAACGACTCTCAATGTCTAACGCCAATACTGCACGGCCTTCGGTTAACACCGAGTGCATTTCTGAGCCACCAACAACATGGCGCAATGCGCTTTCTGTGGCTTGTAACAAGCTGCCTTCGGGGTTACGCACTTCTAGCAAGAAGTCTTTAGGGCTAGACACCACGTACTGCACAGACAAGCCCACTTCAACAATGTTTTCGTCTTCAGTAAGCATCAGGGCACGGTGATCAACGTTACGCACGGCAGTCACATTGACCTTGGTGACGTGATCGATCAACGGTGGATTCCAATGCAAACCAGGCTGCACGGTTTCGGTAAACTTACCTAAACGCAATACAACGGCGCGCTCTTGTTGGTCAACGGTATAGAAACCCATACCCGCCCACAAGACTAAAACGATGGCGGCACCAAAACCAATGAACTTGCCACTTGGCGCAGCAGTATCACCGCCGCCAGAGTTGCCAGAACCACCAAATAAGCCATTGAATTTTTCAATGAGTTTACCGAGTGCTTCGTCTAAATCAGGGGGCCCCTGATCTTGTCCGTTCGGGCGGCGATTGCCGCCCCATGGGTCTTGGTCTTTACCGTTATTACCCGGTTCATTCCAGGCCATAATCTTCTCCTGAGTATTGCTGTTATAAATGGTCACTCAGTCCCATGGGTTAGATGGTTTGCCAACAAACGGCGTTGCATCCATTCCTACACGACTCAATGTTTGTAATAAATCTCGTTTTTGTAACCTAACGTCCAACACCATTTGGCCTTGTTCGCTAATGGTTTCTTTTTCCACAGCACCGTGGGCATAGAGTTGCGCCCTTAAGTTACCATACTGTGGCTCTAGTACAATTTGTTGGGCAAATATTTCGCCTCCTAAGCGCTCGCTAATAGCTTGTACCAACAATTCTACACCTTCGCCAGTTAAAGCACTCAACCAAACACGCCGCGGCACACCATAACTGTCACGATCGATCCTTGCGGGGCAATCGTCTAGCATATCGATTTTATTGTAGACCAATAAGTGCGGCAGTTCATCCGCACCAATTTCGCTCAATACGGCGTTCACTTCTTCAATGTTATTGTCACGCTTGTCGTCACTGGCATCAATTAGATGCAACAGCAAAGTCGCTTCGGCCGTTTCTTGCAAGGTAGCACGAAAAGCATCCACTAACTTATGCGGTAAGTGACGAATGAAACCCACCGTATCAACTAAGATAGTGGGGCCTACATCTTTGATTTCAAGGCGTCTAAAGGTCGGGTCTAACGTAGCAAACAATTGGTCTGCGGCATACACGTCGGCAATAGTAATGCGATTAAACAAACTCGATTTACCCGCGTTGGTATAACCCACCAAAGAAATAGTGGGCACTTCGGCACGGCGGCGGGCTCTACGGCCTTGCTCGCGTTGTTTGCGCACTTTGCCTAAACGCTTAAGAATAGAGTTAATACGTACACGCAATAAGCGTCGGTCGGTCTCTAGCTGAGTTTCACCCGGGCCACGTAAACCAATACCGCCTTTTTGGCGCTCTAGGTGCGTCCAGCCTCGCACTAAGCGGGTAGACATGTGCTCTAGCTGCGCCAGCTCAACTTGCAACTTACCCTCGTGGGTACGTGCACGCTGAGCAAATATATCGAGGATCAAACCGGTCCGGTCGAGCACGCGGCAGTGTAATTCGTGTTCTAAATTACGCTCTTGGCCTGGGCTTAAGGCATGGTTAAAGATCACTATTTCGGCTTCGTGGTGTTCCACAGCGGCTTTTATTTCTTCAACCTTACCTGAACCTACATAGGTTTTTGGATGTGGCGTGGCCCGAGAACCGCCAATAGTCTCTAGTGGATCTGCACCGGCTGAATAAACCAGTTCTTTTAGTTCGTTGGCATCTTCACGCTCGCCTTCTTGTCCCATCTCAAGATGAACAAGAATAGCGCGTTCGCCGGCTTGGTGACGTTCAAAAAACAAAGATATAACCTAAATCAAAGCGAGCACCTATAGGTGCTCGTTGGGGATACATAAAAATCAACAAAACTAGTCGAGTTCGCCTTCGGCTGGCATTTTAACTGGGCGCGAAGGCACTACAGTTGAAATGGCATGTTTGTAAACCATTTGGGATACGGTATTTTTCAACAAAATCACAAATTGGTCAAACGACTCAATCTGGCCTTGTAGTTTAATGCCGTTTACCAAAAAGATTGATACGGGTACCCGCTCCTTGCGTAATACGTTGAGGTAAGGGTCTTGTAAGGTTTGCCCTTTCGACATGGTAGCTCCTTGTGTCATTAATCCAGCTATAGAATACAGCTAGATGGGTGATAATGAGTAAAACATTGATCCGGTGCAAGGCATTTTACGCCTGCTTTACACTAATGTCTTATTCTATCGAATAATTGCAAAACATTGAATGCTAATTTTGTATCTAAGCTATCAAATACTTGTAAATGGGGCCAGCTACGTAGCCAAGTCAACTGCCGTTTAGCTAATTGCCGGGTAGCTACAATACCTTTGTGCTCCATGGTGGCGGAATCATACTCTCCCTCAAGGTACTGCCACATCTGCCGATAGCCCACACATCGCATAGACGGCATATTAAGATTTAGATCGCCGCGCTGCATAAATGCCGCCACTTCTTGCTCAAAACCTTGATTCAACATTATTTCAAAACGTTGCTCAATACGCCGGTGTAATACCGCACGTTCGGGTGGCCACACGCCAATCGAGGCCACATTATAAGGTAATTGCTGTTGTTGCTGTCGTTGCCAATGGCTAGTGAGGGTTTCACCACTCAGTAAATACACTTCCATGGCTCGGGTAATACGCTGCGGGTCGGTGGCATTAATGCGCGCGCCGGCCACCGGGTCGATGACACACAAGCGCTCATGCAAGGCCGCTAACCCATGCTGCGCAATATCCTGCTCTAACTGAGCACGCATAGCCGGCTCGGACTCAGGCAAAGGTGCCAAACCTTCCATCAACGCTTTGTAGTACATCATGGTCCCGCCCACCAACAAAGGCACCTTACCTCGCTGGGTAATTTGTTGCATCAGTTGTAATGCATCACGGCGAAAATCTGCAGCAGAATACGCTTCGGCGGCATCACGTATGTTGATTAAGTGGTGAGGGGCCAGCGCTAAGGTAGCGGCATCTGGTTTAGCACTACCAATATTCATGTCGCGATAGATAAGCGCAGAATCCACCGAAATAATTTCGCAATCGCGTCGCTGCACTAGCTCCACTGCCAAATCCGTTTTGCCAGCGGCAGTGGGGCCCATGAGGAATATTGCCGGCGGCAATGGGTTCAACGACACGTTATTGGCCTCGCATAAACAATTTATCCAGCTCCGTCAAACTCAGCTGAGTCCATGTAGGACGGCCATGGTTACATTGGCCACTGCGCTCGGTAATTTCCATGTCGCGCAAGAGTGCGTTCATTTCCACATGGTTAAGACGACGATGCGCCCGCACAGCGCCATGGCAGGCCATAGTGCCCAATAATTCGTTATGCGCAGCACGAATACGGTCGCTACTACCAAAGGTCACCACATCGGCCAGCACATCGCGCACTAGCTGCTCTACGTTGGCATGCTGCAATAGGCTAGGCACTTGACGCACCACTAGACTCTCTGTACCAGCGCGGTCTATCACAAACCCTAGTTCTGCAAATACGTCTTGGGCCGTTTCCACGTGGTCGGCCTCACGGGAGCTCACGGCCATGGAGATAGGCACCAACAAAGGCTGGGCTTTAATACCCTGGCCGGCCCAAGAGAGTTTCATTTTCTCGTACACAATGCGCTCATGGGCCGCGTGCATATCCACTAAAACTAGCCCTTGGGTATTTTCGGACAAGATATAAATGCCGTGCAACTGCGCCACCGCATAACCTAACGGCGGCACTTGCCTGGCTTCGCCCGTTGGCTGTATTGGCGCCACGGCGTCACCATGCAAACTGCCATACACTTTGGTTTGTTCGTGTAATTGCTGTGGCGATGACTGATACAAGGCCGACCGCCAAGCCTGAGGTTGATAGCCCCCCATAGGCAATGCAGCATCATTACTGTGTTGGCCTAAATCAACCTGTGTTTGACCGGCAAATACACCGGCCTCCAAACCTTGGTCTAAAGGCTGATTTTGCGGCACACCTAACTGCTCTAGGCCACCACCGGTAGGTGTTTCTGGGCGCACTTGCGCCAGCGATTTATGCAAGCTTCGGAAAATAAAGTCGTGCACTAAACGGCCGTCGCGGAAACGCACTTCATGTTTGGTGGGGTGCACGTTAACGTCTACATTGCCAGGTTCCAATTCAAGGAAAAGCACAAAGGCGGGATGACGGCCATGATACAGCACATCGCGGTAGGCTTGGCGTACCGCATGGCCCACCAGCTTGTCGCGTACAACGCGGCCATTGACAAAAAAGTACTGTAAGTCGGCCTGACTACGAGAAAACGTAGGCAACCCCACCCAGCCCCAAAGCCGCAACCCCGGCGCTTCCATTTCTATATGTAAGGCTTGCTGCATAAACGCAGGACCACACACACTCGCCACGCGTTTTTCTTGGGCAGCTTGGCTGTCTGCAGGCCGTAGATTATGAATCACTTTTTGATTGTGTTTAAGGCTAAACGCCACATCAAAACGACTCAATGCCAAACGCTTAATCACTTCTTCTAAGTGACCAAATTCGGTTTTTTCGGTACGTAAAAACTTGCGTCGTGCTGGGGTATTAAAAAATAAGTCACGTACCTCTACACTGGTACCTACCGGGTGCGCCGCTGGCTGCAACTGGGCGGCCATGTCGCGGCCTTCGGTCATCACCTGCCAGGCACTGCCTTGCTCAAGCACATTGGAGGTTAAGGTTAAGCGCGACACAGAACTGACACTGGCCAAGGCTTCACCACGAAAACCCAAACTTTGTACTGCCTCTAAATCATCTAAACTGGTTATTTTACTGGTGGCGTGGCGGCTTAGGGCTAACGCCAAGTCTTGCTTATCAATGCCACTGCCGTTGTCGCGCACCCGCATCAACTTAACGCCGCCCTGCTCAACGTCTACATCCACTTTGCTGGCGCCGGCATCCAAACAGTTTTCTAGTAGCTCTTTGATCACCGAAGCCGGTCTTTCCACCACTTCGCCGGCGGCAATTTGGTTAGCTAATCTAGGGCTGAGTTGATGAATTTTAGTAGTCATATTTAAGGCTTTTGAGCTAGCTGGTAGGGATAACGAGAGTTTTTCCGACTAATAGAATGGATTTACTGGTCATTTTATTAGCGCTTTGTAAACGTTTAACGGTAGTACCAAAACGCTGGGCAATAGCCGACAGGGTATCGCCAGACACCACTTTGTAAGAGCGTAATCTGCGCTTAGCTTCAACCACCGAGGCAACATAAGTATTGGTGACTGGGTGGCTATAAAAGTAGCTCTTTAAGCCTTTAAAAATAGCCTGAGCCATTTGTTTTTGATAGTTTTTAGTACGTAATTTAGCGGCTTCTTGAGGGTTAGAGATAAACCCAGTTTCCACCAAAATGGACGGCACATCGGGGGATTTAAGCACCACAAAACCAGCGTTTTCAACGTGTTTTTTATGTAACTTGGCAATCTTACCAATATTACTCAGCACCGCTTGAGCAACGCCCTGCCCCGTAGATTGACTATAATTCATGGACATATCTAACAGAGTTTTAGCTAAGTCTTCTTCTTTGTCTTCTAGGCTCACGCCACCGATGCCGCCAATCAGGTCAGCGTCGTTTTCTGTTTGGGCTAACCACCGGCCCATTTCACTGGACGCACCACGAGATGACAATATCCACACCGAGGCGCCTTTGGCTTTACTATTTTTAAAGGCGTCTGCGTGAATGGAAATAAATAAATCGGCGTTGGCTTTACGGGCTTTTTGCGTACGGCCACGCAGGCTAACGTAATAGTCGCCACTGCGGGTTAAGATTGGCTCAAAACCCGGTTCCCGTTTAATCAGGGCCTGCAATTCTTTAGCAATGCCTAACACCACGTGTTTTTCGCGCAACTTACGGCCGCTAAACTTAGGCCCCAGAGCACCTGGGTCTTCGCCACCATGACCTGCATCTATAGCAATGATAATGTCGCGTTGGCTATCGAGCAAATCCAAGCTATTTAAAATGGTTGTTTGTGGCTGCGCCGGCTTAATCACGGCTCCCTTGGTAGGCGTTTTGGTTTGCTGGTAGTTGGATAAATCCACCACCAAACGGTGGCCATAACTGGCATTAGGTGCAAGAGCAAACACGTTATGGCTTACTTTATAAGCCAAATCCAACACCAGCCTGAGTTTATTGTCGCTGCGCTGGCTAGAGCGAATGGCTCGCACTGGACTCTTGCTAAAATCGAGCTTAGACACAGAGGTAGAAAGCAAGCTGCGGTCAATATCGATCACTAGCCGGTCGGGGTTAGATAAACTAATCAGTTCGTAGGTTACCGGCTGTGTAATATCAAATACCAAGCGGGTATTGTCTGGCGCGGGCCAAATACGAATATTTTCTATTTTTGCAGCCCCAGCAGACACACCAAAACCACTCAACACCAGCAGCAGCAACCAAGCACTTAATCTCATGCCGCAGCCGCCTGTAACTGCTGCACCAATGCGCAGCCCACGTCACTGATTGCCATAAAAATCAAACAACGACCACGATCGGCACAGGTAATGGTGAGCTCAATATCGGCAGAGGGCAAGAAGCCTCGGCCTTTGTCTGGCCACTCAATAAGGTTAATAGATTGGTTATCAAAATAATCGCGAATGCCCAAATACTCCAGCTCTTCCGGGTGGCCTAAACGATACAAATCAAAGTGGTGCACCCTGTATGGGCCCAGTTCATATGGCTCTACCAAGGTATAAGTAGGGCTTTTAGCCGCACCTTTATGGCCAAAGTGGCGCAATACCCCGCGGGCAAAGGTGGTTTTGCCCATGCCTAAGTTGCCCTGTAAAAACACCACGCAACCGTCATCGGCCTGTGCCAAAATTTGACCAAACTGCATGCCCAAAGCCACCATGGCGTCTTCGCCGTGGGCTTGAATTTGGTGCTCTTGGGTCATGGGTAAGACAGTCCTTAATAAATAGGTAACCAATGGAATGCAAATATAGCCTAAAAGCGCACTAAAAATCGCCTCTTGATGGGGTATTTCCTTGGTTTTATGGCATTTTTTAAAGATTCACGCTGTTGGCCTAGGGTAGAATAGCCAGCATGCTCGAATTTAATTCTGCAAATGCACCTGCGCCTACCGCCCACCCCAGCTTAACCAGCCAACAGCTGGCCGAGTTAGCCGTGCGTATCAAACAATTAGCCACCGAATTTGGGTTTGCCGACTGCGGCATTACCGACACCCACAACGAAGCCGCTGGCCAACACTTAAATCAATGGCTCGATTTGGGTTATCACGCCAACATGGACTACATGGGCAAACACGGCACCATGCGTTATCGTGCCAACGAATTAGTGCCGGGCACCCAACGTATCATTTGTTTACGTATGGACTACCTAGACCCAAACCTCACTACACTAAGCAGCCTCGAAGACGGTCAACAAGCCTATATCGCCCGCTATGCCCTAGGGCGCGACTACCATAAACTGGTACGCAAACGCCTAGCGCAGCTCAGCAAAGCCATCGAAGCTCTTATCGGCCCCTTTGGCCACCGGGTATTTGTAGATAGCGCACCGGTATTAGAAAAACCGCTCGCCCAAAAAGCAGGCTTAGGCTGGCAAGGTAAACACACCCTTATTATCAACCGCAAACAAGGGTCGTGGTTTGTATTAGGCGAGATTTTTGTAGACCTACCCCTGCCTATAGATGCCCCCTACGACAAAGACCACTGTAGCCGCTGCGAATCTTGCATTACCATATGCCCCACAAACGCATTCCCACAGCCCTACGTACTGGATGCTAATCGCTGCATTGCCTACCTCACCATAGAGCACAAAGGCAGCATTGCAAAAGAGCTACGCCCACTCATGGGCAACCGCGTATTTGGTTGTGACGACTGCCAGCTCGCCTGCCCCTGGAACCGAGCACCCAGCGCCACCCAAGTAGACGACTTTAAACCCCGCCATGGTCTAGACCAAGCCCAACTAGCCGACCTACTCACATGGACCGAAGCAGAGTTTCTGAAACGTACCGAAGGCTCGCCCATACGGCGCGCAGGCTTTGAAGGCTGGCAGCGCAACCTAGCTATTGGTTTAGGCAACGGCCCAGCCACACCCAAAGTACTCAGTGTACTCAACCACCAGCTAGCACTCGCAACACCCATGGTGAAAGAGCACATCGAATGGGCCCTAGAACAACTCCAACAACGACAAGATCAGAATATTCCCATAGCGACCTTGCCGCTACGCGAAC
Source organism: uncultured Oceanospirillaceae bacterium (assembly GCA_965366045.1). GTDB lineage: Bacteria > Pseudomonadota > Gammaproteobacteria > Pseudomonadales > Balneatricaceae > Njordibacter. The sequence continues at coordinate 32,480 of CBDUDU010000002.1, read as the reverse complement.
ACTTAGGGCGTAAGTTGAAGCATTTGAATTAGGGTGGGCTGAAGCTCGGCACTAAACTCCAGGTTAGAATAAATCAAGGCGGTATTAATGGCATACTGAACCTCACTTAAAAGGAACATCTTTCTATGACAACCCCCACCAGCCTAAACGGTTTTTATGCCAGCCCAGTAGCATTGGACACAGACAAAAAATGGATCATCGCCGTGGTGGGGCGGGATATCTTGTTGGCTGATGGTGGCACAGTGGCTCACAACCCCGTTATTGATAATGACGCTGCCCACCCGCTAAGTTTTTTCTGCCAGCGTAAAATAACCCTGGGTCAATGGCGCGGTCGTGATTGTGAGGTTTGGGATCTAATCCCAGAGGCGGTAGACACGGGTGGGTTTAACCTAGTTTCATTGCGTGACGTGTTGGTTGTGGCTGACGAGGAGGTTTTTTCTTTGGCCTGCCGAGCCGTGCAGTTATTGGATTGGCAAGACACACACCGCTTTTGCGGCAGCTGTGGTAAACCTAACCAAGCCACAGATAAAGAACATGCCATGATTTGCCATGAGTGCAACATCAGCAACTATCCGCGCATTTCGCCTTGTATTATTGTGTTGGTAACCCATGGGGACCACTGCCTGTTGGCGCGTAATGCCAATTGGCCGGTCGGCCGCTTTAGCGCTTTGGCTGGGTTTCTTGAAGCCGGCGAAAGTGCGGAGCAGACATTACATCGAGAAGTGTTTGAAGAGGTGGGTTTGGAAATTGACAATATTCGTTATGTTGGCAGCCAATCTTGGCCCTTTCCTGGACAGTTGATGCTTGGCTACATTGCCGATGCTGCGGCCGGAGACGTTAACATTGATGGCGTCGAAATTGTTGAGGCCCAGTGGTTTCGTTACGACCAATTGCCCACCAACATTGCGCCACCGAGTATTATGGCAGGCCGCCTGATGCAGCATTATGTGCAACAGGCCACCTTGGCCTACGGCTAGGCCTTTAGCGCGGGTGAAGTTACCTTTCTAAGGCGTCATATTCAAAAAGTGCTCACGGTAATACGCCATCTCGGCGATGGAATCACGAATATCATCCAAAGCCAGGTGACTACCACCTTTCTTTAACCCATCCAGCAATTCTGGGCGCCAGCGGCGAGCTAATTCTTTAAGGGTGCTTACGTCCACATTGCGGTAATGGAAATGAGCTTCTAACTGCGGCATGTATTTCACTAAAAAACGCCGATCTTGGCTTATAGTGTTGCCACACATTGGCGAATGGCCGATATCCACCAAGGTCTTAAGAAATGCAATGGTTTGTTGTTCGGCTTGGGCACAGCTCACGCTACTTTCTCGCACTCGTTGGGTAAGGCCAGACTTGCCATGCTGATTGATGCACCACTCATTCATGCTGGCCAGCACTGAGTCGCTTTGGTGAATGACAATGGACGGTCCTTCGGCCAATACGTTGAGGTGTGGGTCCGTCACAATGGTCGCAATTTCAATAATTACGTCTTGCTCCGGGTCTAAACCCGTCATTTCTAGGTCTAGCCAAATCAGGTTTTTGGGGTGTTTCACAAGAAAATGCCTTGTTGTTAGTTGGATAAACTGAATTATGCCTCACTTCGCTGTAGAATAAAGCCTTTACCGATCACAGCTTACATTTATTCTTAATGGCCAAACGTAAATTAACCCGCCGCCAGCAATGGCAAATCGACAAAGTGCAAGACGAACGACGCGTGCGTGCCAACAAACAGGATGGTGCCATCGACGAAGCCATTGAGCATGGCGACCTTTCAGCCGAACAGTTAGGTTTGATTATTGCTCACTATGGTTCACTCATTGATGTGGAGGCCCTACAAGGCCAACACCAAGGCCAAATTTTTCGTTGCAAAATCCGTTCTAATTTAGGTTTTTTGGTCACCGGGGACAAAGTGTCTTGGCGTCAATCGGCAGATCAAAGTGGCGTGATTGTAGCCCGCGATGAGCGCAACAGCATTCTCAGCCGGCCCAACAAGTATGGCGATTTAAAACCTGTAGCGGCCAATATCGACCAAATAATCGTCACCTTTGCGCCTAAGCCCTATGCTCACGCTAACCTTATCGACCGCTATTTGGTGGCCGCAGAGGCGAGCGACATTGAGCCGATTTTATTGCTCAACAAAACCGACATTTTAGACGACGAGGCGCAGGCTCATTTAGAGCCGATACTGGCCCGTTATCAAAAGCTAGGTTACCGTATCATTCGCGCATCCACTAAGAGCCTGTCGGGCCTAGAAGAACTTCATGCCACGTTGGATCAAAAAGTGAGCGTATTTGTGGGGCAGTCTGGCGTTGGCAAGTCTAGCTTGGTTAACGTGTTGCTACCGGGCGTAGACATTAAAACCCTGCCTTTATCAGAACAAACCAATAAGGGTGTGCATACCACCACCACGGCTAAGTTGTTTCACTTGCCTAACGGTGGCCAGCTCATTGACTCCCCTGGCATCCGTGAGTTTGGTTTATGGCACATGGACACAGCCACACTACTAGAAGGCTTTGTAGAATTTAGACCTTACCTAGGTTATTGCAAATTTAGCGACTGCAGCCACGAACACGAGCCCGCATGTGCCTTGCTAAAAGCCCTAGAAGATGGCCACATCGACCCTGCCCGTATGCACAGTTTTCAACACATTAAAGCGTCATTAGACGATTTCACCACACACAATTAGGATCACACCATGGGCGACCGTCTATTCGTTGTAATGCAGTACTTACTACCTCAACATTTGATTTCACGCATTGTAGGTATGCTAGCTGAGAGTTCTTTACCTATCATCAAAAACACCTTTATTAACGCATTTATTAAGCGCTTTGAAGTTGATATGGGCGAAGCTGAGCGCCAGAACGCCAGCGAGTTTGACAGTTTTAACGACTTCTTTACCCGCAGCCTTAAAGCCGATGCGCGCATGATCGACAGCAACCCAAAACACTTGGCCTGCCCTGTAGATGGCGCTATCAGCCAGCTGGGCGCCATTAGTGGTGAAAATTTATTCCAAGCCAAAGGCCATGATTTTGACCTCACCACCTTACTAGGCGGCAATGTTGATCTAGCAAAGCCGTTTATCGATGGTGAATTTGCTACGGTGTATTTAGCGCCTAAGGATTATCATCGTATTCATATGCCCTGTGATGGCACCTTAACGCACATGGTGCATGTGCCAGGCCAATTATTCTCTGTTAACCAAGCCACTGCAGCTCAGGTACCGAGCCTATTTGCACGTAACGAACGCGTAGTCACCCTATTCGAAACGGAGTTTGGCCCTATGGCAATGGTGTTGGTGGGTGCAATGATTGTGGCAAGCGTCGAAACCACTTGGGCGGGTTTGGTCTGCCCTAAGGGCAAGGCGGTGAGCCATTTCAACTACGCCAAACAAGACTCCATTGAACTCAAAAAAGGCGACGAAATGGGCCGCTTTAAGCTGGGTTCAACCGTGATTGTGTGTTTGCCAAAGGGCGTCAGCCAATGGCCAGCGGAGCTGACCGCGGGCACTACCACCCGCCTTGGGCAAAGGTTTGCTGAGCTGGTTTAATCTACACCGCGGGTTTGGATTGCTTCACTGCGTTCGCAATGACAGTGGGCGGCAGTTCGTAATGGCCTTGTCTCTGCGGAGGGGCGAAGCGCCGCGGTAGTCCATAGACCACGAATTTAGCTTACGCGCGAGGGTGGTTAAAGGCCATCACGCTGGCAATGTCGGCTTCGCCCAAGGCTAACATCAACAAACGCTCAATACCCAAAGCCACGCCCGAGCAATCGGGCAAGCCGCTGTGTAGCGCTTCAATGAGGCGCTGATCCGCGCTCATGGGTGTTTTATGTAATACTTGCCTAGCCTGATTATCTGCCCAAAAGCGCTGTTTTTGCTCCTTCGCATTCGTGAGTTCCTGATAACCATTGGCAAGTTCCACTCCATTAATGTACACCTCAAAGCGCCGGGCTATGGCCGCGCCTTGCTCATCAACACCAAGCCGCGCTAAGGCTGCCTGACTGGCAGGGTAGTCATAAATAAAACAGGCTGGTGGTAAGACGGGTTCAATACAATGGCTCATTAACAAATCAAGCCACGTATCTCTTGGGGTAGCGTCATCCATGTGGATGTCGACATGAGCCAAGGCGCAAGCCCTTAGCTCGGCATCTGTCGCGGCATGAGGGTCTAACTTTAAAACACGGGCAAAGGCCTCTCGATAACTCCAGTAGTGCCACTGCAACAGGCCTAATTTAGGCTCTAGCACCCGATCCACAAGCGCTGCTACTTCCTGCATCAACGACTCTAGATCAAACCCCACGCGGTACCATTCGAGCAAGGTGAATTCTGGGTTGTGACGTCGCCCTGCTTCGCCATTACGAAAAGCCTTAGCAATTTGAAAAATACTGCCACTACCTGCCGCCAACAAACGCTTCATGGCATATTCTGGTGACGACATAAGCCACATGGTTTGGCTTGAAGCCGCACCATCCGGGGTGTACGCCACTGGAATTGAATCGATATGAGGGTCAGACACCCCGCAATGAGACATGATGGGGGTGTCTACTTCGAGCAGATTGCGGTCTCGAAAAAAATCTCGAATCTGCTCTAACACTAAAGCACGTTGCCGAAGTTGGGGAATTGTTGTACTTGGTTGCCACTGCATAATAATGAGCCGCAGCCCTCAACAACTTAGGCGCGGCTAACGTATTCGCCGCTACGGGTGTCAATCTTCAACATTTCACCCCGCTCAATGAACAAGGGCACGCGCACGGTGGCGCCGGTTGCCAAAATCGCAGGCTTGCTGCCACCTTGGGCGGTATCACCTTTTAACCCCGGGTCAGTTTCTGTGACTTCTAGATCAACAAAGTTGGGCGCTACAACAGAGATTGGTGCATCGTTCCACAAAGTCACAACATACACTTCTTGCTCCTTGAGCCACTTGATACAATCACCCACAGCGCTGGCATCGGCGCCATATTGTTCAAAGGTGCCGTCGGCCATCATAAAATGCCAAAACTCACCGTCGGTGTATAAGTACTCCATGTTGCGATCCATCACGTCGGCCGCTTCAATAGACTCACCCGACTTAAAGGTACGGTCCCAGACTCGGCCGCTCTTCAAGTTTTTTAACCGTACACGAGTAAAAGCTTGGCCTTTACCTGGTTTCACAAACTCCACGTCCACCATGGCGCATGGGTCACCTTCTAACATGACTTTAAGGCCAGATTTGAATTCGTTGCTGCTATAATTAGCCATTATATTGCTCTACTAAAATAAACATTGGAAATAATGCCGTCTATGATACCGCAAAGCACTATCCAAGTTGAACCGTTAAGCTTGATAAAGCATATTCAACATAGCGATGACTGGCGTACACAGTTGCGCAAGGCCTATCGCAGCCCCGCGCAGTTGCTTGCGGCACTCAACTTTAGCAGCCAAGACATTGTAACGATGACATCCCATGAGCAAGGTTTTAGCACTCTAGTGCCTCAGGCTTTTGTGCAAAAAATGCGCAAACAAGATCCGCAGGACCCGTTATTGTTGCAAGTGTTACCCCAACAAGCAGAAGCGATAACCCATCCGGAGTTTAATACCGACCCGCTGCAAGAGGCCAGCTTCAACCCACAACCTGGTGTGGTACATAAATATAAAGGCCGGGCTTTATTGATTACCGCAAGCCACTGCGCCATCAACTGCCGTTATTGTTTTCGTCGCCATTACCCATACGGCGAACAACGGCGTGCACGTAGCGAGTGGCAGCAAAGCTTAAGTTACATTGACAACAACACAGACATTGAAGAGATCATCCTCAGTGGTGGTGACCCACTCGCTCTCACCGACGGCCAGCTATTTGAAATTATATCAGCCATCGAAGCCATTACTCATATCAAACGCTTACGTATCCACAGCCGTTTGCCGATTGTATTACCAGCCAGAATCACCCAAGACCTGTGTGAACGGCTCGCGAGTTCGCGCTTAGATTGCGTGATGGTGGTGCACGCCAATCATGCCAACGAATTAGGCGAAGACGTGGCGCAAGCGTGTGATCTATTGCGCCAACACAAGGTGCAGTTACTCAACCAAAGCGTGCTTTTGGCACAGGTAAATGACTCACTAGAAGCCTTAAAGGCCCTGAGTGAGCGGTTGTTTGAAGTCAGCATTTTACCTTACTATCTACACCTACCCGACCATGTGGCGGGCACCACCCACTTTTTTGTAAGCCTTGAGCGTGGCCAAACATTAGTGGCGCAAATGCAGGCCACTATGTCGGGCTATTTGGTGCCCAAATTAGCCTGCGAAGAACCCGGAAAAACAAGTAAAACGGTGTATGCTTAATAACCATGTTCGAGGCTTACTTGGTTCTGCAATGGCTGTTCGTCAATCAAGGCACATAAGTTACGCAAAAATAGGTTTAGTGTTAGCGGCACATAGCTGTCGCCATCATCAGCCGACACATGGGGCGTAATGATAAGATTGGGCACTTGCCACAAATAGGAGTCGTCGGCGATAGGTTCCGGTGTAAACACGTCAAGCAAAGCGCCAGCTAACTCCCCACCTGTCAATTTGGCGGTCAACGCATGGTAGTCCATTGCCGATTGCCTGCCCACATTCACCACCGAACAACTGGGTTTGAGTAAGTCGAGCCGCCGTTTATTAATTAAACCCCGTGTGGCTTCAGTTTCTGGCATCGCCAAATAGAGCACATCCGCTTTCGGAAAACCTCATCAAACTGCTGCACAGTTACCACTTGCGCACACATGCCCAATGCTGAATTACGCACTTTTGACTCACCTTGGAGTCACTGTGTTGCCAGCCCAGGCAATGTGCCTGCCTTTACACAAGCCTTGGACAACAACATCATGCAATTATTATCAGGCGCCTAAACTAGGCAGGCTAAAACATCCAAATCAAAGTGGCTAATTTGTTGCGGAGCTTGCTGTTTAACCAATAGCTTAGCGTGAAACGCCACACCTAAACCTGCGCTATTAAGCATCGGTAAGTCGTTGGCACCATCGCCCACCGCAAGGCACTGACCCATGGATAAACCCAATTCCGTTCGGAGTTGCTCTAACAGCGTTACTTTTTGATTGGCATCAAGAATTGGCACACTAATTTGGCCAGTGAGCTTGCCTTCGTGCTGCTCCAGCGGATTAGAAAAGGCTTGCTGCATGCCTAATCGCTGGGCAAGACGGTCGGCAAAGTAGCTAAAGCCACCAGACAATATGGCGCAGTAAATGCCTTTGGCCTGTAGCTGCTGCATGAGTTTTTCGGCACCGGGCATGAGTTCAATGGTGTGGTAAATGGCATCCAACTGATCAATATCAAAACCTTCCAACAAAGCTAAACGTTGCTCAAAGCTCTGCGTAAAATCAATTTCTCCTGCCATGGCACTGGCAGTTATGGCGGCCACTTTGGGGCCAATACCCGCGGCATAGGCCAACTCATCCATAACTTCTGCTTGGATCAAGGTGGAGTCCATATCAAACACCGCTAACTTAATCTCGGGTATGGGCGTGGCCGATGTTTGCATGGTGTAGTCCAGCTCACCTTGCTCTCGCATAGGGTGTAACAGGGCACCCACGCTGTGCTTTAACAGATCGTTGGCCGCGACTTCGCTTTGCCAGCTCCATTGCCGCACTGTGGCATCACCCATTTGCTCGAATTCAACCATGGCCAAGTTAATCGCCCGTGGGCGCAACAGCGCATCAATGGTGGAAACCGTTTGCACAGAGTGTTGCTGAAACAGGGTAAAACGATGAAACATATAATCAACTCCAAGGGCGGGCTTAGCATTTTAGCATTAGTAGGTTAGAATGGACTGCTTTTCTCTTGTTTGACACTGTACCGAATCACATTCAATGCCCAATAAAATTCTTTCATTTCGACATTTAATGCAATCACGCCTGACTTTAGTGCAAAAAACGGTGTTTTTGTTAATTGCCGTGTTTTTGCTAGCGGCCACCTCATTGGGACTGATGACGTACCAGCACATCAATCAAGTTGCAGGCCACCAAAATGAATTTTTTGCCCAGCAAATGGGGCAGCAGCTGGCTAATTTAAGCGCGCCTCTCATCATAAAACAAGACTACATTAGCCTTAATGTCACTTTGGCAGAGCTGCGTCAGCAAGGCGCCATCATTGGCGCCGCCGTCTACGATGCCGAACATCAAATGTTGGCAAAAACGGGTTTTTTAAATGATGCCGAACATCTGGTGTTACCCATTCGTTTAAACGAAGAGCACATTGGCAGCTTGCACCTGCGCCAGGCCAGATTAGACTTAACACCCAGCGTCACTCAACTCACACAATTGTTATGGCCTACCGTGGGCCTCACCTTTCTTTCCTGTATTATTCTGGGCTGGTGGTTTGGTGCTCGGCTTGTGCAACCGTTACGCCGCTTACATGAGGCTCAAGACCAATTACTTGAATATGGCAAAGCGCCGCCGTTAGACGATTCTAGGCTCGATGAATGGGGCATTATAAACCTCGGTTTTAACTCTATTAACGAAGAACGCTTATTAAACGCTCAAACCGATTACCAATACGAACTCGACATGCCAGCAGGCAAGGGGTTAGTAGCGCCCAATATCCATGATCATCAGCCCGAGTTGGAAGAACCTGGCCAACAAGAAGCCTTTAATCATGAATTACATGACCTTGCCAAAGAGCTTTCTGGCGAACCGTCGCTGGGTGACTTAGGCGACCCTCTGTTTGCGCCCAAATTAGAAGATAATCCCGTATCGGCAGAAAGTAAGTTACCTATATTCACTATGGATGACCTACGCCAAGGCCATAATTCCGAACCATTGCGCCCCTCAACCGTTGCAGTGGAAGAAGATCCAGTGGCAGAAGACGAACCTCTGGTTAGCTTGCTCTACATTAACGTCAATACCCGTGATCAGGGCCCCATGGAAGCGGCAGAAAAACACTTATTGCTTAAAGCCTACCAACGCTTGGTCGATCAGGTGTGTGCCATCTATGGCGGCACTATAGAAACCGAAGACAACCACGATGTCTTGGTCACCTTTGATAAACCCCACGAGCACATGACACACTGCGTTAACGCCCTGTGTGCGGCACAGTTTTTCTTTGGTTTATACAAGTCGTTTAATGAACAACGGGCTAGCAACAACAAGTCCAGTTTAAATATTCAGATTGTTGTACACACTGGTAGGTTAGATGATTTAAGCCGGCTTACGGAGCAAGCGGTACAATTGTCGCGCCGAGAGCGCCAAAACCACATGGTCATTAGTCGCCATGTGGCTTATCACCCAGAGTTACAACAACGGGTACTACAAGCCGACAATTGCGTGGCTTTAGCCAGCGGTGCCTTTAGCTTGAGCCGTTTAAGTAGCGACTATCAAGACTTGCTAAATATGCAGATCAACCATTTTAGCCAAACGCTTTAAGCGTCTGGTTGAGTGTCATCCGCCACCTCTAACACACCACCTTCAACTTCTAGACTGTCCACTTTTTGGAACCCACGCGGTAGCTTGTTGCCTCTACGGCCGCGATCACCTCGATAATGCACCAGATCCGAGGCCTTTAAGCGTAGGTACCGTTTACCAGAGTGGACCAATAGTTCATTCGACTCGTTTACTAAAGCACAGGACACCATAAACTCATCACGGCTGGCCACTCGGGCCGAAGAGATACTAATAATCTTATTACCTTTGCCGCGAGCCAGTTGAGGTAAATCTTGTAATGGGAATACCAACATGCGGCCCTCATTACTGACCGCCACCAGCCATGTATCCTCTAACTGCGTGATATGCTGAGGCGCAATCACCTTAGCGCCTTTAGGTACCGACATGGCGGCTTTACCGGCCTTGTTTTTGCTCAACAGGTCTTCAAAGGTGGTAATAAAACCATACCCTGCATCGGTGCTCATCAGTAATAGTTGATCGGACTTGGCACAGACGGCCGCCGCAAACTGCACGCCACTAGGCGCATTAAAGCGCCCACTCAAGGGCTCGCCCTGACCTCGTGCAGACGGCAATGTATGGGCTTCTAAGGCATAGGTTCGGCCACCTTCATCGAGGAAGGCCACACTTTGATTACTGCGGCCCAAGACCATGAGTAGGAAGCCATCACCGGACTTATAGCTCATGTTTTCTGGATCTATGTCATGGCCCTTAGCGCCACGTACCCAGCCCTGCTTAGACAGGACTACGGTTACGGGTTCTGAAGTGAGTAAATCACGCTCAGACAAGGCTTTAGCTTCTTGGCGCACCACAATAGGCGAACGACGATCATCGCCAAAGGCTTCGGCATCCGTGGTCAATTCACGTTTAATGAGAGTTTTTAGGCGGGCTTTAGAACTCAACAACAGCTCTAACTTGTCTCTTTCTTGTGCTAACTCTTGTTGCTCGGCTGCAATCTTATGCTCTTCAAGCTTAGCCAAGTGACGTAATTTTAAGTCTAAAATGGCATCGGCTTGGCGGTCCGACAGGGCAAAGCGCTGCATCAGCACTGGTTTGGGTTTATCTTGCTCGCGAATAATAGCGATGATTTCATCGATATTAAGGTACGCAATCAACAACCCTTCTAACAGGTGCAAACGCTCTAACACTTTGTCTAAGCGGTACTGTAAACGTCGCGTTACGGTGTCCATACGGAACGCCAGCCATTCCTTAAGAATATGGCTCAGGCCTTTAACCTGTGGTTTGCCGTCCACTCCAATAAGATTTAGGTTAACGCGGTAAGTACGCTCTAAGTCGGTGGTGGCAAACAAATGGTGCATCAATTGTTCGGTATCAACGCGGTTGGAGCGCGGCACAATCACTAGTCGGGTGGGTTTTTCATGATCCGACTCATCACGTAAGTCGGCCACCATAGGTAGCTTTTTAGCCTGCATTTGGGCCGCAATTTGTTCTAAAATTCGAGCGCCAGACACCTGATACGGCAAGGCACTAATCACGATATCACCGTCTTCCTGGTCTACCACGGCGCGCATACGAATACTGCCACGGCCCGTTTGATACATCTGCAACATATCACTTTGCGGGCTAATAATTTCGGCTGCAGTGGGCATGTCTGGGCCCTTCACAAACTCCAGCAAATCTTCTGTGGTGGCAGACGGGTTGTCTAACAAATAAATACAAGCATCAACCACTTCTCGCAAGTTATGGGGTGGGATATCCGTTGCCATACCTACTGCAATACCCGTAGCACCGTTGAGCAGTACGTTAGGCACGCGCGACGGCAGTACCAGCGGTTCTTGTAGAGTACCGTCAAAGTTATTGCCCCAGTCCACAGTGCCTTGGCCTAACTCACCTAACAACACGTCGGCATAGGCGGTTAACTTAGCTTCCGTATAACGCATGGCGGCAAAGGATTTTGGATCATCTGCCGAACCCCAGTTACCCTGACCATCCACCAAGGTATAGCGGTAAGAAAAGGTTTGCGCCATGTGCACCATAGCTTCATAACAGGCACTGTCGCCGTGGGGGTGGAACTTACCCAACACGTCACCAATGGTACGTGCCGACTTTTTGTATTTAGAGGTGGTTTTTAAACCCAATTCAGACATGGCATACACAATACGCCGCTGTACGGGTTTAAGTCCGTCGCCAATATGGGGCAAAGCACGGTCTAAAATGACGTACATGGAATAATCTAAATAGGCTTTTTCGGTATATTCTTTGAGGGGTAGACGCTCAACGCCTTCATCGATGGGGATGACACCAGACATAAACAGACAAATCCTTATTGAGCTTGCAGCCGCGATAACTGGCCCTGCTCATGCTACAAATTAGCCTTGAGTATACCGCAAAAAAGGCCTAGATGAAGGCCCGATGAGTATTTGTTGAATGAATGCGACCTATAGTATCGATGGCTGACATATGGCAACCAATTTGATTACGCTTTCAACTAAATTAAGCTATAATTTAGCCATTGAAAACCACCCCCATGATGGGCCGCGTTGTTCTAGTTATCGTCACTGCGCAAACCATCAGACCAGCAAGGCAGGGCCGCCAGAGCCTACCTTACAATAATTTGTTGAGTCATTGATTTTCATAGGAAAATTTAATTTTAACTTCTCTCGGAGAATGACTATGTCTCAACATCCCACCCTTACTGAAATGGGTATCACCAGCTTCGAAGCTATCAGCAAATACACACTGCGCCAAGAAGGCGATTTTGATATCCTCAAAATCTATTACAAGCGCGAAAAAGGTTCTTTCTTACCTCGTAGCAAAAAATTCCGCTTTGGCCGCGCTACTCGCACTGTCATGGTCGATTCTGGCCGCCAGCAATGGCAAGAAGTGAGCGAAATTTCACCTTTCTTATTGCGCGCTTTAACCGAGCTTAACAAGCTGGCTCACGAAGAAAAGAAAGTGGTTGATAGCAAAGAAGCTATTGCTCAGGACCTTGTGCACTTAGAGCGCATCATGGCTGAGAAGCTAGCGGAAATTCGCGCCAAGTTAGAGCAGCTATAAGCCTCTCCAACCTAAGCAGCATTAAAACCGCACTAGCCAAGCTAGCTGCGGTTTTTTATATCGGAATATCATCCACCGCATCGGCCACTGTTTCAATACTCTCATCTAGGGCATCGCCGACCACCGGCACAATCGACACCACGGCACCCACCACCCGCATGGGCACAGTGACCACTTTGGTTACCACACAACCACCTAAGCTTATTGCCAACACCACCAACACCAGCCTTGTGACTATCATAAATTATTCTCTACTAGCACCACACGAGTGCCTTTAAGACTCTCTTTAATAGTTTTTAAATGATGATGAAAATCTTCGCCGCGGCGTAAAATAACACCAGTGGCCAGCACATCCAATAAGGTCAATTGAATTAAGCGCGATTGCATAGGCATATACACATCGGTGTCTTCTGGCGCGTCGACACCTAACACTAGCGTGGCCTCTTGCGCCAGGGGCGAATCAACGGCCGTAATAGCCACCACTACGGCTCCCGCTGCACGGCCAATACGGGCCACTTCTACCATCTCTTTAGTACGGCCGGTAAAAGACAAGAGGACTAACACATCGCCACGCTTACAGGCCGATGCCATCATGCGCATCATTAACGAATCGTTATGCGCCACCACCGGAATATTAAAGCGAAAGAATTTGTGTAGTGCATCTTGAGCTACAGCACCAGATGCACCCATACCACAAAAACAGATTTGCTGAGCCTGACTTAAGTAATCAACAGCACGCTGCACCACGTTACTGTCCACTTGTTGCCTAGCCGCATCCAAGCTGGCAATGGTGCTGGTGAAGATTTTATCGGTGTACTGTGCTGCAGTATCATTTTGACCCACACTTTGGCTCACATAGGGCGTGCCACTGGCCATACTTTGCGCCAGTTCCAACTTAAAATCTGGATAACCTTTAAGCCCAAAGCTACGGCACATGCGGTTTACTGTGGGCTCACTCACTTGTGCCAAGCCGGCTAAGGCGGCAATACTCATGCGGGTAGCCGCTCGTGGGTCGGCCACAATCACTTGTGCCACTTTACGTTCCGAACGGTTAAGCTGCTCTTGCTGCTGCACGAGTTGCTGAAGCAAGTTATTATTAGACGTCATACATAGGATTCTTTAATAAAGCTGTATAATATATGTAATATTACCAACATTTTGTCATTATTGGTGACTTTTATGTCATTTTAAAGGTATTATTACCTCTTGAGCAGAGACGAACTAGGTTTTCCATGTCAGGCACCCAATCCACAACGCATCACCAAACGTTAAGCAAGCATACCTTAAGCCACAGCTTAGTTCTATTTGGCGCTCTAGGTGATTTGTCGCTACGCAAACTAATGCCCGCCCTGTATCAGCTAGAAGCCGCCAAACTATTGAGCGACGAGCTGAGCATTATGGCAGTAGCCCGCACCGCGTTAGACGATCAAGGGCTACAGCAACGTATTGCACAAACGTTAACCCAATACGTTGGTGAAGATCAACTAGATAAGGACGCCGTTAGCCGCTTTCTACAACGCCTGAGTTACTGTCAGGTTGATCTTACCCAAGCACAAGACTATCAAGCGTTAGCGCAAAAATTATCCACATGGCATCCCCAAATCAGCTTTTACTTGGCGACACCGCCCAGCCTGTATGGGCAAATATGCGACCACCTTCACAGCGCTGGAGCCATCACCGATCGTTGCCGCATTGTGGTGGAAAAACCCATCGGCCACGACCTCGCCTCTTCTATGGTGATAAATAACAAGTTAGGCGAGTATTTTGACGAAAAACAAATTTTTCGTATTGACCACTATTTAGGTAAAGAGACCGTACAAAACCTTATTGCCCTGCGTTTTGCTAATCCTTTGTTTGGCAGCCAATGGAACAATCAACACATCGAGTATGTGGAAATAAGCGTTGCCGAAGACGTCGGCATCGAAGGCCGCTGGGGTTACTTTGACAAAGCCGGACAGATGCGCGACATGGTACAAAACCACCTGTTACAGCTATTATGTATGGTAGCCATGGACCCACCATCTCAGCTGAGTGCCAACAGTATTCGAGATGAAAAAGTAAAAGTGTTACGTGCCTTAAAACCAATGCCGCAAGATGCCGTCAACAAACACCTTGTGCTGGGCCAATATGCCGATGGCCAGCATAATCATCAAGCGGCACCGGGCTACCTTAATGAAGCCGATGCCAACACCACCAGCAACACCGAGACCTTTATCGCCCTGCGTGCAGAAGTTGCCAATTGGCGCTGGACCGGCACGCCATTTTACCTACGCACCGGTAAACGCATGGCAGAAAAGGTGACCGAAATCATCATCCATTACAAACCCAATAGCCACTTTATCTTTGACCAACAACAAGCCGCCATTGCCCAAAACAAACTCGTGATTCGTTTACAGCCTTACGAAAGCATTTCCTTACAGGTGCTGACCAAAGAACAAGGTATCGACAAAACCATGCAGTTGCGGCGTGACCCACTGCACTTAGACTTTGCTCAAACTCAATCCCACGCCCGCATTCCAGATGCCTATGAACGTTTGCTGCTAGAAGCTCTCAAAGGCAATCAAAGCTTATTTGTACGGCGTGACGAAGTTGAACTCGCGTGGCAATGGTGTGATCAAATAAGACAAGCTTGGCAAACTTCTGAGCTACCGCTTGAAACCTATGCAGCAGGCAGCAACGGCCCCTTACAGGCCTGCGATATGATTGAAGCCTATGGGCATTACTGGTATGAGCACTGCAATGAACCAGCATAAGCCAGCCGCTCTACCCAACCACAATCAATGGTTGCAAACCATCAGCCACGACCAGCTTGCCTCCACTTTAGCTGAATGTGTGGCGGCACAATTGCAACAAGCCCTTGTATCCAAACCCAGAGCCAGCTTGGCCGTTTCTGGCGGGCGTACCCCTATGGCAATGTTGCAGCAACTTAGCCAACAACCACTGGACTGGCAGCGCGTAGACATTACCCTTGCCGACGAACGCTGGGTGAACGAGCAACATAACGCTAGCAATGCCGCCTTGGTAAAAAATTGCCTGCTAAAAAATAACGCCGCAAAAGCCACCTTCTACCCGCTCTATAATCAAGCACACAGCGCAGAGCTGGGGCAAGCCCATTGTGAGCAGCACCTCAACAACATGCATTGGCCACTTGATGTGCTGGTACTAGGCATGGGTAATGACGGCCACACGGCGTCATTATTTCCTCTATGCCCCGCTCTACCTGTGGCATTGTCTACCCAAGGCCGCTGTGTCGCCACATTGGCACCGGTAGAGCCAACTCAAAGAATGAGCTTATCGGCGACCACCCTACTCAGTGCTACTCATATACATTTACACATAGAGGGCGCCGCAAAGCTGCAAGTATTGGAGCAAGCCATACAACTACAAGACCCTAAACAAATGCCTATTTATACCTTTATTTCGCAGCCCCTAAGCATACACTGGTGTCCTTAAATGACCGCTTCAAATCAGCATCAAATAAACCTCAACACCGCACGTTTAGACCAAATCTGCGCAACCGCACCAGTGATCCCCGTACTCACCCTCAACAATGCCGAACAAGCCCTAGGTATCGCCAACGCTCTGGTTAAAGGTGGTTTATGTGTACTGGAAATTACCTTGCGTAGTGATTACGGCTTAAGTGCCATCAAACAGCTCAAACAAGCCTTGCCCGAAGCCATCATCGGTGCCGGTACAGTGCTCAATCCAACACAATATCAGGCCTGTATTGATGCGGGTGCCGACTTCATCGTTAGCCCAGGCAGCACCACAGCATTACTGCAATACGGTAGCCAAGCCACAGTGCCGTTACTACCCGGGGTAGCTAGCGTCAGTGAAGCCATGCAGGCCATGCAGCTAGGGTATCGCCGGTTTAAGCTATTCCCCGCTGCGGTGGTGGGTGGCGTAGATGCATTAAAGGCCTTTGCTGGGCCTTTATCCGAACTCAAATTCTGCCCCACCGGCGGCATTAAACCTAACAATGCAGCAGACTATTTAGCGCTGAATAACGTGATGTGTGTAGGTGGTACATGGCTAACGCCAAAAAGTCTAACCGACGCGAAAGACTGGCATGCCGTACATCAACTTGCATTACGGGCCGCTGCAATGTAAGCGACACACCATAATTAGTGTTAAACTAGCCTCCTGCGGATCTACTTTGAGGCAGTCATGTCACTAACCTTTGATGCCCTTTTGCTCGATTTGAGCGGTGTGCTCTATGACGACAATAAGGTCATTGATGGTGCAATTGACTGCGTGCGTGAAGCAAGACATCTAGGCTTACAATTACGCTTTGTTACCAATACTGCGACCCGCAGTCATCACCGCATTTTGCAACAACTGCTGGGTATGGGTTTTAGCATTGAATCTAGAGAGCTTTACACTGCTCCAAGAGCCGCAGCTACATATTTAGAGCAACATAACCTATCGCCCTTGGCCTTAGTTCACCCAGCGATCGCCAGCGAATTCTCACACCTGACCAAGACGCAACCCAACTGTGTGGTGTTAGGCGATGCCCGCGATGGACTCACCTATGAAGCCTTGAACCAGGCATTCCGACTTTGCCACCAAGGGTTGCCTCTCATTGGCATTGGGCTTAACCGCTACTTCAATGGCAGTAATGGCTTAATGTTGGACGCTGGCGGCTTTATCACAGGCTTGGCTTGGGCGGCCCAAGTTGAGCCAATCATCATGGGCAAACCCAGCGTCAAGTTTTATCAGCACATAGTGGCATCCACAGGACTCAATGCAAAACAATGCTTAATGGTGGGCGATGATGTGGCCGCCGACGTGGTGGGCGCCGTGGCTGCTGGTTTACAGGCTTGCTTAGTACAGACCGGAAAATTTCGTGCTAACGACCTTCACCAGCTACCCCAAGAGGCGCGAACCATTGCCAGTATTAATGATTTGTTTAAAGCATATGCGCGTTAAACAAGGTTTGTATTAACCGTATAGAGGTTGTTGTAGCTGGCCGCTAGTGGCGTAAGGTCCGTTATAGCCACTCAGCGTTTGCGGGCCATCACTATTGATGCAGAACGGGCTGGTTTTCTAGGCCACTGACAGTGCAACATTATACATCGAACGTTTAGGGATGCTCGCAGATGGTACACCGGTTGAGTTTACGCGCTCTGATTTTCCCGGTGATAGCTATGACTTCGTCACCGAAATTCGCGACCCAATATTGAATTAATGGGGTCTATTAGACACGCGATTGTTTAAAATAATCAATCAAAGCGTTAGTCGAGTCGTCGTGTGCATGGCTCACTTGGCCATTTATTTCTTGCAGAATACTCTTGGCTAACGTTTTACCTAGCTCCACACCCCATTGGTCAAACGAACAAATATCCCAAATCACGCCTTGAGCAAAAATCTTGTGCTCATAGAGTGCAATCAAAGCACCCAAGTTACGTGGGTCCACTTGTTTTAATAACAGCGTATTAGTGGGCCGGTTACCTTGGTGCACCTTGTGCGGCAGAAGTTTTTCTACTTGCTCTTCGTCTAAGCCTTGAGCGCGTAATTGCGCCTCTACTTCGGTGTCATCAATGCCATTCATCAAGGCTTTAGTTTGTGCAAAAAAGTTAGCCATCAGGTTTTCGTGGTGGCCCCGCACCGGTGTGGAACTGGCCAACGAGCCAATAAAATCGGCCGGCACAATCACATTGCCTTGGTGCAACAGTTGGTAAAATGCATGTTGGCCATCAATGCCCAGCTGGCCCCAAACGACCGAGGCGGTGTGATAGTCCACGGCCTGTCCATGACGGTCAACGTGTTTCCCGTTGCTTTCCATATCGGCCTGCTGAATATAGGCCGTAAAGCTCTCTAATGGCTGATCATAAGGTAAAATAACCTGGCTCTGAGCACCGTGTAGCAAGCCGTTCCAGATGCCTACTAAGGCCATGACGATAGGCATGTTGTGAGTGGCTGGCGCATCTCGAAAGTGGCGGTCCATATCATGAGCACCGGTGAGCAACTCTTCAAACTGGCTAAACCCTAAATACAGCGCAATAGGCAGGCCAATCGCAGACCAAAGGGAATAACGCCCACCAACCCAATCCCACATGGAAAACATGAATTCTGACTTAATACCAAAGGCTTGCACTGCTTCTGCATTAGACGATACAGCCACAAAATGCTGTTCTACTGCACGCTCATCAAAGGCCGATGCCATCAACCAGTTACGCGCAGTTTGAGCGTTGGTCATGGTTTCGCTGGTGGTAAAGGTCTTTGAGGCCACCACAAATAATACTTGTTCGGCGTTGAGCGGGCGCAAAATCTCCGCCACTTCTACGCCGTCTATGTTGGAAATAAAGTGCACATTGATGGTCGAATCTGCATATGATCGTAAGGCCTGAGTGACCATTTTAGGGCCTAAATTGGAGCCACCAATACCAATATTCACCACATCGGTAATCGGTTTACCCGAATATCCTCGCCATTCACCCGAACGCACTTGGTCTACAAACTGGCGCATGTGTGCCAATTCATCGTTAATCAGATCCATCACATTCGTTTGATCAACATAAACGGGTGTGTTACTACGATTTCGTAAGGCGGTATGCAACACGGCACGGTCTTCCGTGGTGTTGATTTTGGCACCGCGATACATGCGCTCAATGGCACCAGCCAAGTCCATGTCTTGCGCCAAACCAAATAACGCATCCATCACCTCTGGGGTCACGCAGTTTTTAGAATAATCTAATAATAAACTAGGTAACTCAATTGAGTAGTCGGCAAAACGATTACCCGACTCGGCAAATAAATCTCGCAGGTGAACCTGTTGGTATTTAACCGCCAACTGCTGTAGTTGCTGCCAATGGCTTGATTGTCCGAGTTGTAACATATTAGCTCCGTGATGTTTGCTCTAAGGCAATTGCTGCCCCGTGTAAGCCGGGTTGTTCGGCTCTACAAAGGAATATTGGAATGTCTTTTAGATAACTGCTCAACCGCCCTTTGTGGGTGAAATTGAGAGCAAAATCACTGGCCATTAAAAAATCTTGTATGCGCGGTAGAATACCGCCAGTCAAATACACACCACCCACTGCGCCATACAACAAGGCGGCATTAGCCACGGCATGGCCCAACATGCTGCAAAATACCGACAGGGTTTGCAAGGCCAATGGGTCTGGCGTAGTGCCTTGGGCATTTTGGACTAGCGTAGCCACGTCGGTTAATATTGCTGGTTGGCCCGACACATGGGCGACTGCGGCATAAAGACCCATCAACCCCGAACCCGACAACAACCGCTCTGCCGACACGTGCTCATGCTGCTGCCACATGTAGCTCAGAATTTCGCTATGCTGTGAGTTGGCGGGAGCAAATCCAACATGCCCCCCCTCGCCCATAACCGGCAACCAACCGTCGCCGTGCGCCACTAACCCTGCCACTCCAAGGCCTGTTCCAGGCCCCATCACCAAACGATTACCTTGAGTGACCTGCGTGCCCGATTTAATGGTGACCAAATCAGGCTGGCTGATTTGAGACATAGCCCACGCTTGGGCGGTAAAATCGTTAATCCACAACACCTCACTACCCAGTGCGGCATGTACATGGGCTTTATTAACCTGCCAATGGTTGTTGGCTAACTGAAAGATAGGCTGATGCACCGTGCCGGCGATGGCAATACATACGGCCTTAACCAACGACTTTGCATGCTCTTGTTCTAGATAAGCCACCATCGCCGACTCAAGGTTAGGGTAGTCTTCACAAGGGAATATGGCGATCTTTTGTAGCTCACCCCTATCTGAAACAAGGGCAAAACGGGCATTGGTGGCGCCGACATCGGCGACTAAAGAATACTGACACATAGGTTAACACTCTAATAGCAACTACTGGCGCCTAATTCGGCGGCGCTGACTTGTTGGCGCATATTTACAAATAACTCTCGCCCCATACCGACACCTAAATCTGGCTGCTGCTCGGCTTGTGGCCGACTGGCTAATACCTTGGCATCGACTAAGAGTTCCAAGCTACCATTATGGCAGTCTAGCTTTAACAAATCATCGTTTTCTATTTTACCTATTAGCCCGCCGGCTTTGGCTTCTGGGTACAAATGAATGGCTGCGGGCACCTTACCCGAAGCTCCCGACATACGCCCATCGGTCACCAATGCCACCTTAAAACCCCTGTCTTGCAGCACGCCTAAATAGGGTGTCAATTTGTGTAGCTCAGGCATGCCGCAGGCTTGTGGACCTTGGAAGCGCAGCACCGCAATAAAATCTTGCTCCAGCAAACCTTGCTTAAAGGCGTGCTCAAAGTCGGCTTGACTATCAAACACCTTAGCCGGCGCTTCTACCACCCAGTGGGCGCTTTTAACGGCCGAAACTTTCGCCACCGCACGGCCTACATTACCCTGTAACGTCACCAAGCCGCCGGTTGCAGAAAATGGATCACTGGCCGCACGCAGGACGTCTGTGTCGGCACTTTTCTGGGGTGCACTCTGCCAAACTAACTTGCCTTGATCGAGCTTAGGTTCTTGGCAATAACGCGTTAGGCCACGCCCCATCACCGTCTCTACGTCTTCATGCAACAAGCCATGCTGCAACAAGGTTTGCACCAAATAAGGCACTCCACCAGCCGCATGAAAAACGTTAATATCTGCTTCACCATTGGGGTATATGCGCGTCAAACTGGGCACCACATTAGACAAGGCGGCAAAATCATCCCAATTGATGATAATACCCGCAGCCCTAGCGATAGCGACCAGATGTAACGTATGGTTAGTCGAGCCACCAGTGGTCAGCAATGCCACTATGGCATTAACAATGGTTTTTTCCGACACTATCTGGGCCAAATTCTGATGTTGCGATGCATGGGTCAATTTCACCGCTTGCTGCGCAGCTGCCGTGGTTAAGGCTTCTCTTAAACCACCTTCTGGTGGCACAAAAGACGCGCCTGGCAAATGTAAACCCATCACTTCCATAAGTAATTGGTTGCTATTGGCAGTGCCATAGAAAGTACAGGTGCCGGCACTATGGTAAGACGCAGATTCACACGCCAACAGCTCATCACGGCCTACTTTACCTTCTGCATACAACTGCCTGATGCGCGCTTTCTCGGCATTAGGCAAGCCAGACGGCATGGGGCCAGCGGGTACAAACACCACGGGTAAGTGGCCAAAGCTCAAGGCACCAATCAATAAGCCTGGTACGATTTTGTCACACACACCTAAGCACAACACGGCGTCAAACATATTATGGGAAAGCGCTACAGCGGTAGACATAGCGATAATGTCTCGGCTAAACAAACTCAGCTCCATGCCCGGTTGGCCTTGGGTCACGCCATCACACATAGCCGGTACGCCGCCGGCAAATTGAGCAACGCTGCCCATATCTCGTACCGCTTGTTTAATTAACTGGGGGTAGTTTTCAAACGGCTGATGCGCCGACAACATGTCGTTGTAGGCCGACACAATAGCCACATCAGCTTGATCCATCATAGTTAAGCGATCTTTATCTGACTGCGGGCATGCAGCAAAGCCGTGAGCCAAATTGCCGCACGATAAATTGGCGCGGCTGACCTTACTGCCCTTGGCCGCATCGACTGCAGACAAATAATCACGTCTGGTGCCTACACTGCGATCAATAATGGCCTGTGTGACCTGCGCTACAACTTCATTCATAATATAACCCCTACCGCATAATTAAGTAATATTAACAAATAAAAACACGAGATAAAACCTATATTGTAAAATATTATTTGATATATGCTAAATATGTTTGTAATATTACTAACATAATATGATTTCAGGAAATAACCCATGAGCATACGCATCGCCATTAACGGCTTTGGTCGCATCGGTCGAAATACACTTCGCGCACTCTACCAACAACAAGCCAAAAACCCTTATTCAGAGTTAGAGATCGTGGCCATCAACGACCTTGGACCACCTCAAACCAACGCCCACTTACTAGAATTTGACAGCGTACACGGCCGCTTCGATGGCACCGTAGATAACGATGCCGAATACCTCTACCTCAACGGAGACAGCATTAAGCTCTACCAGCAACGCGATCCAAGCCAACTCCCGTGGCGACAACTTAACATCGACTTAGTGCTCGAATGCACCGGCTTATTTACTCAACGCCACCAAGCACAAGCACATCTAGACGCGGGCGCAGGCAAAGTGATTGTTTCAGCGCCTGGCACAAATTTAGATGCCACTATTGTATATGGTGTGAACCATGAAACCCTAACAGGCAATGAGCGCATCATTTCTAACGCTTCCTGCACCACTAATTGCTTGGCTCCCATGGCCAAAATACTTAATGACGCCTTTGGTATCGAACAGGGACAAATGACCACCATTCACTCCTATACCAATGACCAGTTACTGACTGACGGGATGCATTCGGACCTTTATCGCGCTCGCTCTGCTACTCAGTCAATGATCCCAACTAAAACCGGCGCTGCGGCGGCGGTTGGCTTAGTATTGCCAGAGCTAGCTGGACGCTTAAATGGCATGGCAGTACGGGTACCCACTATTAACGTATCACTGGTAGACTTAACCTTTATTTCCAAGTCCCAGACCAATAACTACGAAATTAATCAAGTAATGCAAAGCGCTATAACCGCTGACCCCCTACTGGCACGCATAATGGAGTACGTTGAAAAGCCACTGGTTTCCGTTGATTTCAGTCACAGCGCAAAGTCGTCTTGTTTTGACAGTAACCACACTCACGCACAAGGCAAACTCGTTAAAGTCATGGCTTGGTATGACAACGAATGGGGCTTTTCTAATCGGATGCTAGACACTAGCTTAGCGCTCATGCACCATTAACCCACCATCAAGGATAAGATCACTTTATTATGCAATTACGCCGCACCAAAATCGTTGCCACTTTAGGCCCCGCCACCAGCAGCCCAGAAGCCCTAAAAGCCATCATCACCGCAGGCACCGATGTGGTGCGCCTTAACTTTTCCCACGGCAGCCCAGCGGATCACAAACAACGGGCCGAAACGGTGCTCGAGGCCGCGCAGCAGGCAGGCAGGCACGTTGCCCTACTGGCCGATTTGCAAGGTCCAAAAGTACGTGTAGCCCGCTTTATCAACAATAAAGTACAGCTTAAAGAAGGCCAGGGCTTTATATTAGACCCCAACATGGACTTAGAGTCGGGCACCGACCAAGCGGTGGGTTTGGACTTCCCGCAGCTAGGCAAAGACCTACAAAAAGACGATATATTATTATTAGACGACGGTCGCATCGTCCTGAAAGTGGTCACCGTCGAACAAGGCAAAGTGCATACCAAAGTAGAAATTGGCGGCCCACTGTCCAACAATAAAGGCATCAACTTACAAGGCGGCGGCCTGTCTGCGCCAGCCCTCACCGACAAAGATCGCGCCGACTTAATTACCGCTGCCCAAATTGGAGTCGACTACATTGCCATCTCCTTTGTGCGCAATGCAGACGACATGCACGAGGCGCGCGCTTTATTGGAACAAGCCAACAGCAACGCCAGCTTAATAGCTAAAATCGAACGAGCAGAAGCCATAGAGCCTGCGGTACTTGAAGGCATTATTGAAGCCTCCGAGGGCATCATGGTGGCGCGTGGTGATTTGGCCGTAGAAATTGGCGATGCACTGTTAGTTGGCGTGCAAAAAGACATCATCAAACACACGCGCCGACTCAATCGTATCGTTATCACGGCCACGCAGATGATGGAATCCATGATCACCAGCCCCATGCCGACTCGAGCGGAAGTATCGGACGTAGCCAATGCCGTTATGGATGGCACCGACGCCGTGATGTTATCGGCAGAAACGGCTGTAGGTGATTACCCTGCTCAAACCGTAGAAGCTATGGCCCGCGTTTGTTTAGGAGCCGAGCAACATCACAAGGCTAACAAATCATCTCATAGGCTGGATATTGCGGTTCACAGCATTGATGAAAGTGTGGCCTTAAGCGCCATGTATGCGGCCAATCATTTAGATGGTGTAAAAGCCATTATTTGCATGACTCAAACGGGCCAAACCCCGCTACTGATGTCTCGCATAAGTTCAGGCATCCCTATTTTTGCCTTTACGCCGCAAGCTGCAACCCAACGCCGGGTATGCCTTTACCGAGGAGTGATTACTCACCCATTCGATTCAGAAGTGCTCGACAACGACAAGGTCAACCACATAGCCGTAGAGCAGCTCAAAGACCTAGGCGTGATTAAAGATGGCGACATTGTACTCATCACCAAAGGCGATTATGTTAAAGCCCACGGCGGCACCAACACCTTAAAAGTGGTAAGAGTGGGTAATCATATTCAGTAACACTGTCGCGCTCCAAACTAACGCAACACCTGCTGCTGCGCCTGCAACAAATCACGCTGCATATGTTTGCGCTTGATCGGTTCGTGTAAGAAACGATTGAGCGCCGCTAACAGTGTTGGCACCCACATAGCGTCAGGCTGTAGGGCCGACACGTCACAAATTGCTTGCATAGGTGTCCTTGTATAGTTTAAACCCATACTTAGTTACAACTGGCACCTTGTGCCAATGCAACACGTTCATTAATACTGGGATGGGTTGATAGATAGTCTTGCCATGAATGATCAGCATTATCCGTTTTTTTGTGAGCCTCCAGGAGGCGCTTTAAGGCAGACCCCAAACACGCGGGTGATATGCCTATTTGCGTTAGTTTGAGGCGGGCAAAATCATCGGCTTCTCGCTCCATGTCACGGCTATATGACATTTGTTGAATCACGACCGGTGCTACCACCAAGGCCGATTCAGCCAATGAGCTCACGTCGCCTATGATGGTGGAAAAAACCAAAGTCACACCCAGGGATTGAATAATATTACGTAGGCCGTGTTGCAGGTCTAGATGGCCCATCTCGTGGACCAATACGGCCAGCAACTCATCTTCACTTAGCAATGCCAACAATGCGTCGGTGACGATAATACTGCCGCCAGGTAAGGCCATTGCATTGGCACCGATGACACCGCCATCTTTACTGAGCAACGTATAGCCGAATCCATGGGGCAATTTTGCCCACACACGCTGTAACTTTTGTTGTTGGGACACAGTTGCTTTGGTAGGGGCAAATACGTAGCCATCCATACTAGCCAACACTTGTTGATCCAGCTGCTTTACCAGAGCCGACGGTATCGCGTCTGCCACTCTTACTGCGGCCATAGGCATCAACCAAGTTAACGCGCCATAGGCGATTAATGGCACCAAAATCAAGGCTAATATCACCCACTTATTACTTCTCTCTAGCTTGTGTACGGCAGTGGCAATGCCCGATCTATGGTGTTCAAACAGCGTCGAAAATGCAGCACTATCAGCACACTCAAATGCATCCCCTCTGTTAAAAACCACCCTGCTTGGCAAATTCGCCAGCGCTTCTGAGACCGCCACCTCGTGAAGACTATAGTCCAGCACCTCTGCTTCGGCATCGAGCTTAATAGTTAACCTGTCACCGCTTTTTACCAAGCATGCAGGGTACGATTTTGCCTTACCATTAAAATAGAAAGTACCAGCAAGGGACTCTGATTGATGCGAATTTCGGTGCATGGTTAAAAACCAAACTCAACATCAAAAGCGGAACCAACTTCCTCACCCAGGGCATTTTTATCATCACTCGAACGGCCTTCAAAAGCTGATAAATCGCCGTGATAACTAATGACTTCGAGTTTATATTTCGCCAAGCGGACTGCCGCCCACGGATAAGCCAGCCCCAAGCTAAACAACACCATAAACAAATTGGTAATAAGCAACCAAGCAAAAGGTTTGGTGGCTAGCATCGCTTTAAACTTGACGTTTCCACCTAGTTCCAAATAACAAAAGCTGGCATTAAAAACGAACACTTGCCAATAGGCCGCAGGTACTATGCTGGCTAGGCCAAAAAGACCATACACCACGATGACACCCACAAAAACCGTAACAGGAGTGGGGGTTCCGGCATCAAAAAAAGCGTTAATTTGCGAACCAAATGCGATGGCGCCACCTACCACAGCTGCGATCCCCATAAAAACCACAAACATCAATAAAGCACGAAAGAATGCACTAATAAAGCCACGCCGCGCCAATTGAGCGCTAAATCGATGATCACCAAAGGCTGCGTGATTAATGTAGAATTTGCGACTATCACATACAAATGCTGGATAAATCAGCAAATAGACCAACATCGAAAACAAAACAAACAGAAAAAACCCTGTGAAATCCGAAACATTAGGCTGCTCACCAGGATTAGTGATAAAGTCACTGAAAAACAAAACAGAGCCCATAGATAAAGCTAGCAACACGAACAAATAACCAAGCAGAATCTTATAGGCCTGAGGTGACGTACCTGAAAAATTGAACCGAAGATTGTGTAGGCTGGTATTTCTCATGCGAAAGCGCAAGGCGCGCACCATAAACCAAGGAAACAAGCCAATCACAATAGCGATGCAGACTATAGGTAGGTAAGGGTGGATAAAGTGGCCTTGGGACCAACCTAACAGCAATACCAGCGCAATCACCCGACCGACCAGAATCTGCAAGCCAGTACCGTGAAAATCAAAACGGCTGCCCGCTACATGGGTATTACCATAAAAATAGCGCCTGGTTCGCACCGTGGCCCAGGCCGAATAGATGCCCAGCGTCACCAGCGTCAGCAACAGGTTTACAATCCAAATTTTAAAGAATTCTAAACCGGTGCCAGTAAACTTAATTTGTTGCCGGGCATCTGCCTGAGCATTAAGATCTTGCTCGTGTGTGTGATCGGCCATATGCCACTCCTTAGCTATATCATATCAGTCGTATTACATTCTGAGTATAGTCTAGAAAATACACACTACTGAATAACACAGATTACTGGTTCAGTCTAAATGCCACATACAATGGCCTGCCTTGGCGCACAAGACGT
This sequence comes from uncultured Oceanospirillaceae bacterium, assembly GCA_965366045.1. Classification (GTDB taxonomy): domain Bacteria; phylum Pseudomonadota; class Gammaproteobacteria; order Pseudomonadales; family Balneatricaceae; genus Njordibacter. The sequence continues at coordinate 5,226 of CBDUDU010000002.1, read as the reverse complement.
AACGAGATAGAGCGGTGTAGCGGCAACTGCGCTACCAAACCAACAATCTGCTCTACGTTTTCTATGCGCTGGTTAGCGATACTGGTGATCACATCGCCGGCCTGCAAACCAAGCTCTTGCGCCACACCTTGGTCGGCTTCGATGATCTCTACACCATGACCTATGCGCCAAGCTTTGGCTTTTTCGGCCGGTACACTTGCCACCCGCAGGCCAATCCGCGCAAGGTATTGGCCTTGTTCTGGTTCGCCAAGGGCGGCCGCAACTTGATCGGGCAAGGTGCCGATAACCACTTCTATGTATAGATTTTCTCCATTCCTAACCAAACCAATGTCTGCAACTTCTTCTGGCACTAGGGCGCCGATAAAGTGGGCAACTTGTGCCGATAAAATAATTTCGTGGCCGTTTACCGAGGTGATGACATCACCTGCCTGCAAACCGGCATCCAGAGCAGGGCTACCCTCTATCACTTGTGCGATTAAAGCACCAGCGGCTTTCTCTAAACCAAAGGATTCGGCCAAGTCCTGACTCACCTCTTGAATTTGCACACCTAGCCAACCTCTAGACACCGCACCATGGTCGCGTAACTGGGCCACCACAGAGGTTGCAGAGTTACTTGGTATAGCAAAACTAAGGCCCATAAAACCACCCGAACGGGTGTAGATTTGCGAGTTAATACCCACCACCTCACCGTCGAGATTAAACAGCGGCCCGCCAGAATTACCTGGATTAATGGCCACGTCGGTTTGAATAAACGGCACGTAGGTTTCAGTACGTAAGCTGCGGCCTTTAGCACTAACGATACCCGCGGTTACCGAATGGTCAAAACCAAAGGGTGAACCAATAGCTAATACCCACTCACCCACTTTCAGTTGATCGGAGTCGGCAAGGATTAAATAGGGCAGCTTATCAGCGTCTATTTTTAATAAGGCCAGATCGGAACGCGGGTCACTACCTACCAATTCAGCTGCCATCTCTCGGCGGTCACTCAGGGCAACGATAATTTTATCTGCGCCTTCAATAACGTGATGATTGGTTAACACGTAGCCATCGTCGCTGATTATAAAACCAGAGCCGAGTGACTGAGGCTTCGGATTTGAGCCTTGCTGACGGGGCTTTTGCTGCGGGAACTGGCGCTCAAAAAAACGTTTAAAAATATCTGGCAGCTGATCTTGATTAGGCAAACTGAACTGCTTGCCTGCCGCTTTTTGATCAACAGTATGGGTGGTACTAATATTCACCACCGCCGGTGCGGCCTGTTCAACGAGCTGAGTGAAATCGGGTAGCGCAGCTGCAAGAGTGCGCGGGGATACCGCTGACAACAATAAGGCGGCCCACACGACGTGGATTAATGGCCGTTTGAAAAAAGGCATTATACGCATAGCGTATTCCTCTATGTGATAAATGGCATGGTTTAATATACGACGAATTGAGGCCACTAGAGCCAATAAATTACGTCCTTTACACAATATTGCACAGCTGCCTATTCGCTAAAGTGCAACGCCTGTACACCTTCAGCCTGCTGCTGACGCAAAATGACGGGCTGCCATTGATTGCTTGTCGCTGGACTGTTAGAAGCGCTTAAACTGCGACTGTACAAACTCACTATGGCGAGCCCCAGTCCTAGGCCTAGTAGCGCCGTTAGTGCGATAACTGGTTCTGAAGCTGATAAGGCCTGAGCAATGATGGCTGTTACTAACATCACCACAAGTGGCATAGCAAAGGTCATTAAACTGGCCTTAATAAAGGCCTTTTGGGGTACGCCCAATACCACTTCGTCACCCACTTGGAGTGACATATTGGCAGGTAGGGGTAATTGAATGCGAGAGCGCTTGCAGTCTGTGGCTTGATTCATGAGCCGTTGGCCACAGCCGCTTTTCATACTGCAGGAGTTGCACGTTCTCAAGCGAACAGTGTCTAACCAGACAGAGGCTGGATCAATCGCGTGGACTTGTGCCACCTGCTCGATCATGGATTCGGCGTCGTGCATAACAGTGCTCGTGGAAAAGCTTTATTGAGCTTTTAAGGATACCACAGAGTTGGCCACTTGCTCAGCTTGCGCCAAACTGAGTTGCCCTACGAGGGTCACAAATACTGAATCGCCATTATTGCTCAACGACTGACCCAAGACTAGATTAGAACCGGCATAAGCATGGCCTTCTGCAATGTCACGGCCATTGAGCTCTTCAACATAAAGTGTAAAGCTGGCGTCACCGTCGCTATAGGTCAGCACTTCGCGGGGGGGGTTATTAGCCTCATCTAAGCTACGCTGAGTAAGTACAAAACCGGCAGGTGCATACTGGGCTAGCCATTGGCCGTCGGAGGCATTAACAGCCTGTGTAGGCGCAGGTAGGCGAATGATTTGATTGGTGTTGGTAACCGATGCCGTGGTGTTAGCCGCATTCGTACTCGCCAGCTCAATACCACGATTACTGTTTCTAGGCTCTAACAAAACCACGCCCTGTTGGGCTGGAATAATACTGGGTTGCGATGCTACACCCATACGCTGGGCGCCCATTACCATCACCACAGTTACACTAGCTGCCACGGCCAAACCCGCTACAGGCTGCCAAAACTGACTTAACTTGTGCGCTACAGCACTAGACTTAGACATCTGTATGGTGGCTTCAAACTCCAGCGCAGTGCGTACACTGTCGGCCAAACTCAGGGGAGAACTAGTACTGGTGGCTTGGCGCTTTAACGCCGCACTAGCCAGCTGATAACGCGCCCATTGCTCACGCACCTGACTGTCATCGTGGCTCGCTTTTAACACCCGTTGCAATTCCAAGGGCTGTGCAGCATCATCCATAAGCGCCGATAATGATTCGCGTACTGAGTCTGCTGTGGTTTGTGTTGGTTGCAAAATATCTATTCCTAAAATGGGCTCATGGGGGAAAATTTTAAAAATCACAAGCTTCAAAGTTACTACATTGGACGACTAATATTCAATTTGGTTCAATTTTTTTCTAGCCACAGAGCTAACCCATGAGTTTAACCACTTCTTTGTCGATGGCATCGCGCGCTCTAAATATTCGTGAGCGCACGGTGCCCACCGGACAGGCCATCACTTCGGCAATTTGTTCGTAACTCATACCTTCAAATTCCCTTAGTGTAAGCGCGGTCCTGAGGTCATCGGGTAATTTTTCTAAGGTGGCAAAAACTTTGTCTTGTAATTGATCGCGGGCCATGAGGTTTTCTGGTGTCTCAACATCGGCCATAATATCGGCACTGCCATAATCGCCTTGCTCATTGGCCTCTACATCAACGTCTGGCGGCCTGCGCTTGCGCGCCACCAAATAATTTTTGGCGGTGTTAATGGCAATGCGATAGAGCCAGGTATAAAACTGACTGTCACCTCTAAAGTTGGCTAACGCGCGATACGCCTTGATAAAAGCTTCTTGGCTCACATCCATAGCTTCGTGGTGGTCGTTAACATAACGCCCCACCAAACTAATTATTTTATGTTGATATTTAAGCACCAATAAATCGAAAGCGCGCTTATCCCCTGCTTGCACACGTTCAACCAGTTGTTGATCTGATTCTTCCGTCTTGGGTTGTAAAAGGGGGTTGGGCACTTAAGTGTCCTTATCGAGACGATTACTGTACGCCATACTATTTGAGTGAGTGATTTACTCTATTAGAGTACAACAGATTAGACCTACTCGCACCAATTTCGCGCTCAAGTTATAATACCTTTTTCTTTGCTCTTATTCATACTCTGCAAATACTGACTCAGTGTGGTGCAGCGAGTTCCCATAACATGCAACAAGATTTTACATACGACGTTCTTATCATTGGTTCGGGTGCCGCTGGCCTCAGTTTAGGTTTGCGGTTAGCCACCAACCGGCGAGTCGCGATCCTGAGTAAAGACGAGCTTAATGCCGGCGCCTCCGCCAAGGCCCAAGGTGGCATTGCCGCTGTGCTGGATCACAAAGATCAGTTAGAAAACCATATCCAAGACACCCTCACCGCCGGTGCGAACCTAGGCAATCCAGAGGCGATTCAGTTTACCGTTGAACAAGCCAAGAAGAGCGTAAATTGGCTCATAGAGCAACGCGTGCCCTTTACCCAAGACCCCAACGACGCCACGGGTTATCACTTAACCAAAGAAGGTGGTCACAGTCATCGGCGTATTATCCATGCTGCCGACCAAACTGGCTTGGCCGTAACAAGCACCTTACTTGAACGCGCAAAGGAAGCGAAGAATCTCGATTTACTGAGCCACCAGGTGGCCATAGACCTGATTACAGATACCAAACTAGGTTTACCAGGCAGCCGTTGTTTAGGGGCCTACGTGCTGGACCAAACCACCGGCCACGTTAATGCTTACCAAGCCAAGGCGGTTATTCTAGCCACCGGCGGCGCCAGTAAAGTATACCTTTATACCAGCAACCCAGATGGCTCTTCTGGTGATGGCATCGCCATGGCTTGGCGCGCGGGTTGCCGGGTGGCCAACATGGAATTCAACCAATTCCACCCCACTTGCTTATATCACCCTCAAGCCAAGTCATTTTTGATCTCCGAAGCCATACGTGGCGAAGGCGGTAAGCTAATACTGGCTAATGGCGAAGCCTTTATGCAGCGCTTTGATGAGCGTTTAGAATTGGCCCCAAGAGACATTGTGGCCCGCGCCATCGATCACGAAATGAAACGTTTAGGTGACGATTGTGTGTATTTAGACATCAGCCACCGTGGCCGCGAGTTTGTACAATCTCATTTCCCTACTATTTACCAACGCTGCCTAGACTTGGGCATCGACATGGCCACAGATCCCATCCCAGTGGTGCCCGCCGCACACTATACCTGTGGTGGTGTTATTACCGATCAAAACGGCATGACCGACATCGACGGCTTGTACGCCATTGGTGAAACGGCCTTTACCGGTTTACACGGCGCTAACCGTTTGGCCAGTAATTCACTGCTTGAGTGTTTTGTGTATGGTCACGCTGCGGCGCACCATATTGAGAGCCATTGGCAAGAGACTGAGATTGACGTTCACATCCCAGATTGGGACGAAAGCCAAGTCACAGACTCCGATGAAGATGTGATTATTTCCCACAACTGGGACGAATTACGGCGCTTTATGTGGGATTATGTAGGTATTGTGCGCACCGATAAACGCCTCACGCGAGCTCAGCATCGAGTTGAATTGCTACTCAGTGAAATCAACGAATTTTATAGTAACTACCGCATAAGCGCAGACTTGATTGAATTACGTAATCTTGCATT
>CBDUDU010000001.1:0-119027 GCA_965366045.1 uncultured Oceanospirillaceae bacterium | reverse complement strand
TAACGATGCTCTTGTTTCGAGTGATCTTCAAACTGAGGCAGGTCTTGGCGTTGAGTCATAGGAACAAATGCTTATAGAAATAGTTCTATGAAGCATAAAGGATGAAACACATTTGGCCAACAGCCAACCTTAATTTAGCCATTGGTCCAAAAAAAGCGCCAAAAAAAGACCACTAATCGCGGCCTTTAAAGGGATTACTTGTACTACTAAACAGGGTTGATAATTAGCCGGCAATACCTACGAAAACTGGCGTAATCTCTACACGAGCAGGGGCAGTGGGTTTAGGCACCGCGCGTGATGGCTTCGGCTTAAGGGCGCCACTACAGGCTTTTGCGGCCACAGATGCTACGTGGAGTGCAGACAAGTGACTTGTCATTGATTGAGATTGAGCTTGTGCAATGGCCATAACGACCTCCCATAGCGACTTGTTTCGGTGGCTGGCCCTAAGTTCATTTCTCTTTTGGCCCCAACGAATTCACTATAGCACCCGCTCACTCAGTTGTAATGAAATATAAAACGATATTTTTATAACTAATAGTTATATAATGGCTGCTCAAACCAACTTAAAGCTGGTTTGAGCAGCCAACCCCACCACATCGACGTCGGTATTTGAATTGGCCTTAGCCCAGGCATTAATTGAACGATTGCCGGTACGGCAAAATGCCAACACCTTACCGCTTGCTCCATTCAAGGCACTTACCATTTGCGCCACCGTATTGGGCGGAAAGTTCATGCCAATCACCGGAATAAAATGATAATTCAAGCCTAAGGCTTGGGCTGCTGCCTGTAAGCTGGCATTGGTCGTGAGGTGGCCTTGCTCACCATCAGGGCGATTATTAATCACCGTGGTAATACCTTGGGCTTTGATCGCGGGCAAGTCCGCTTCCGTAATTTGTGGAGAAACCGCAAAGGTATCGCTCACTTTAATGATGTTCATACTTGTGTATCCCTAGATAGATGGAGATGGAGATGGAGATTGAATCTGTATGTACATAATTATAATCTAATGTAGATAAAAGTACAGCCATTAGCGCGACCGTTATACAACCAACAATAACACGTCAGATGACCGATCACCGCCCATAAAAAAGGCCCCTTGGTGGACACACCAAGGGGCCTTTTTTTCCTACGTGGCTACCTTAACCGGCAGTAACCCGGGTAATAGCAGCATCTATAGCATCAACAATTTCGTCTAGCTCGCTACGAGTACAAATTAAAGCTGGGCTTAAGCATAGGGTGTTGTTGTGGCTGGTGAAGCTACGGTTGGTGCGACCAATGATCACCCCGTTGGCCATACAATCACCGGCGATACGAATAGCTACGCTCTCATGCACTGGCTCACGGGTCTCACGGTCTGTGACTAACTCAACACCTTGAAACAAACCTTTGCCACGCACATCACCAATAATAGGATGTTTGTCCATTAACTCCAGCAAACGTTGGTTTAAGTAATCGCCCATGGCCACAACATTGTCGAGCAGGTTTTCTTCTTCAATGATGCGCATGTTTTCCAACGCTGCCGCAGGGCCCGCAGTACAGCCACCAAAGGTAGAGATATCACGGAAGTAATCCATCGGGTCAGACGCATCGCCTTTAAATAGGTCAAACACGGCTTCGGTGGTAACGGTACAAGAAATGGCGGCATAACCACTGGCTACGCCTTTAGCCATGGTCACAATGTCTGGCACAATATTGAAGTGCTGATAACCAAACCAAGTGCCGGTACGACCTAAACCACAGACCACTTCATCAACGTGAAGCAATATATCGTACTTGTCACAAATACGACGAATTTCTTCAAAGTAGCCTTGTGGTGGAACAATTACACCACCGCCTGCAGTAATAGGCTCTACCACTACCGCGCCCACCGTGTCGGCACCTTCACGTAAAATGACGTCTTCCATAGCGCGAGCAGCTTGTATGCCATAATCTGCATGGCCACCGTTTTCGGCATGGTAAGCCGAACAATGAGGGAACTCAACAAAACCTGGGGTAAACGGCCCGTATTGGTTTTTACGCTCGTGCTGACCCGTTGAACTCAATGCGGTAATGGTCGTGCCGTGGTAGTCACGATCACGGTAAAGGATTTTATGTTTCTTGCCGCCATACTTTTTAGCGGCGATCTGGCGCACAATCTTATACGCCTTTTCATTGGCTTCGGAACCGGAGTTAGAGTAATAGACGCGGCTCATACCGGGCATCTTGTCGATTAAGTGCTTGGCAAACAAGGCACCAGGCAAGGTGCCTGCACTGTTTGCAAAGTAGTTCAACTTAACCAGCTGGTCACGTACCGCATTGGCGATGGATTCGCGGCCGTAGCCCACGTTAACGGTCCAAACAGCGCCGGATACACCATCAAGGTATTCCTTACCTTTGGCATCAATCACCCGCATGCCTTTACCTTCAACAATCATTAATGGATCATTATCTTCTAGGGGTTTATGCTGTGTTATGTGGTGCCATACGTGGTTACGGTCATCACTCAATGCTTCACTAGCATCGTATGCATTAACATCATAATTCATTATTCTTATCCCCAAAAATCGACATACTGACGGTTACGAGCTACGGCCCAAGATTAACCACAGCTTACGTGTAATATCCCACTGGTCTCTAGATCCAGATAAAACCTGCCCTTGATACCAAAGCGCTAATTTGGTGCCTCAGCATCACAAGGATAAGAAAAGCCTAGGCATTTACACACCACACACTTTAGAATAGAAGGATAATTAAAACTAAAAACTTTGAGTTATCTGCCATGAGCCATCCTTTATTTATATTGGATGCTGGATTAAATGCCAGCCTGCAACAACAATTGCGCCAGCAGATTGCCAAAGCTATCTTAGACCATCACATCCCCTTAGATGCGCCCTTACCGTCTAGCCGTAAGCTGGCAAAACAGCTTAACGTAGCACGCAATACCGTGGTACTTGCCTACGAGCACCTGCTTGATGATGGGTACCTGATCGCTAAAGAGCGCAGCGGTTATTTTGTTAACCCCAACATTTTAGAAAATAGCGTTAAATTGGAAGTTATTTCAGACGAACGCCACACATCCGGCACAACGCCAGATTGGCAGGATCGTTTTAAGCTCAATCCTACGCAACAAACCAACATTACCAAACCTACGGATTGGCAAAACTACCAATACCCGTTTATTTACGGCCAGTTTGACCCCGACCTGTTCCCCACTAACCATTGGCGTGAATGCTGTCGCGACAATGTCAGCGTTCCCGCTATACGCAGCTGGGCTGCCGATCACTTTGTGGCCGATGACCCTATGCTGATTGAGCAGATTCATACTCGCATTCTGCCGCGTCGAGGGGTCTGGGCTGATCCAGAAGAAATCCTCATTACCATTGGCTGCCAACAAGGCCTCTATATGCTGGCGCAGCTGTTGCTCGATAAGAACACCGTAATGGGCCTTGAAGACCCAGGCTTTGTGGACATGCGTAACATTGCCAGCATTAACCCATCCAAGCTCAAAGCCTTACCTGTGGACGAAGAAGGCCTGATAGTAGATCAAGGTTTAGCTGAATGTGATTGTGTGTATGTCACACCCAGTCATCAATACCCTACTACAGTCACCATGCCCCTTGATCGGCGGCGTAAGCTACTCGAAATGGCGAGCCAAGAAGACTTTTTGATTATAGAGGACGATTACGAGTGCGAGGCCAACTTCCATCAAGCGCCGTCTCCGGCACTCAAGAGTCTAGACAAACACGGCCGGGTTATTTATATCGGCAGTTTTTCCAAGACCTTGGCCCCAGGCTTACGTATTGGTTATCTTGTCGCGAGTAAAGAACTGATTGCTGAAGCACGCTCCCTGCGCCGCTTGATGTTGCGCCACCCACCTGCCAACAACCAACGGAGCATTGGCTTATTTATCGCTCGAGGTTATTACGACGCCTTGGCGGCGACTTTGGTGAAAGCTTACCAACAGCGCCATAAAATCATGGCTGCAGCGTTACAACAACACATGCCAGGGTTAGCCGAACAACCTACTTTTGGTGGTTCTTGCTATTGGGTGAAAGGACCAGAGGGCCTTGATGCTAGAGAGTTAAAAACTCAGGCTGCAGCACAAGGCATATTGATTGAAGCCGGTGACATCCACTTTTTGGCCGAAGACGCACCGCTCAACTATTTTCGCCTAGGCTACTCCTCCATTAATCCCAAACTCATCGAACCGGGTATTGCTAAGCTTGCTCAGCTTATGTACCAGCTTACAACTACGCCAGTTTAATCACTATTAAGCCAGAGAAAATAAGCCCTGCCGCGAGAAAACGGCTGCGGCCAAGGCTTTCTTTAAACATATAGCTGCTTAACAAGGCACCAAACAACACCGATGTCTCTCGTAATGCGGCAACCATAGCCACAGGTATCTGGGTCATGGCCCATAAACAGATCCAATAGGCTGCCATGGACATGGCCCCGCCACCTACAGCCACCCGCCAATGCTGGGTTAAGCTAGCAACAAATACTTTAGGGTTGTAGCGATACGCCCACACGGCTGCAATAATGCCGTCCAATAAAAACAACCACACCACAAAGCTATGGACATGCCCCATACGACTGACGGTGTAACCATCGACCATGGTATAGCTTGCGATCCACAGGCCGGTAATGAGCGCGTAATAAAACCCTGCACCTAATGGGTGGCCGCGTTTAAAGCGTGACAAGGCTGCCACACCACCAGCAATTAACAACACCGCCAAAATTTGTATTTGGCTAAAGGCTGCAGCAAAAAATAACACACTCAACAGCAACACCCACACTGGGGCACTACCCCGAGCAATAGGATACACTTGGCCAAAATCCCCTTGAGCATAGGCCTTAACTAAAAATACCTTATAGCCAAAATGCAACACCAAGGTGAGCGTTAGCCACAGCCACATTGCCGTTGGAGGAAAGGGTACAAAGGGCAGAAAAAATAGCGATACTAGGCTAGTGCAGGCCATGATGAGGCCCATGGCAATGATAGGCTCAGCATTAATTTTTACTAACGCGTTCCACCCTGCATGCAAGGCCGCAGCAAGAAGAACAGCAAAAAAGACCTCAACCGGCATGGAGATGGTGGGCGTACACCACCGCCAAGGCCGCTGAAGCAAGCCTTGCTGCCGGAGGATCTGCGCGAGACGTGAGCATCACGGGCACCTTAGCACCCAACAAAACCCCCGCAGCCGTCGCCGCGTTAAAATAAACCAGCTGTTTAAAAATGGCATTCCCAGTTTCAATATTGGGCACCAACAACACGTCGGCGTGGCCAGCCACTGGGTTTTCAATACCTTTAATTTTTGCTGCTTCTGGTGACACTGCACCGTCAAAGGCTAACGGACCAAACACCCGTGCAGCGGCATGGTCTTGAGGTGACATTGCCGCTAAGATATCCTTAGCGCACAGACTAGAGGGCATCGCCTCGCTAGGGACTTCCGTAGCTGAAAGCAAGGCTATTCGGGGGTTGTCATTACCTAAGGCGTGCATAACCGAGGTCGCACCACGTAGGATACTGAGCTGTGTTTTGGTATCTGGTTGAACGTTGACTACAGCATCGGTGATACATAAAACTCGGTCACTGTTAGGCACCGTCATGTGAAACAAGTGGCTTAAACGCTCTCCGGTACGCAACCCAGTATCGCGGTTCAATAAGGCCCTGATAAGCACATCCGTATGCAGGTCACCCTTCATTAGCAACTGTGCTGTGCCTTGGTGCACACACGCAACAGCTTTCGCCGCCGCATCGGCTTCGTCAGCGGCAGGTACCAGTTCAAACTCGGCTATATCCCAACCTAAGGCATGTGCTGACTTATTGATTAACAACGGATCACCCACTAACACTGGTACGATAATCCCCGCCTTATGCGCCAGTTGAGCACTTTCAAGTGCAAGCACAGAACCTGCATTAACGACAGCAGTCGTCATGGCCGGCAATGCTTGGGCTTTGTGCAACAAATATGTGGGGCACTCGGGTGTTAATTGACTGAGCACGGGAGAATCCTTATGTTAGTTAGGTAAAGAACGTTTGGGCCAGCGTAAGCGTGGCATTAACTGAGACATCAGCATACCTGCGAGTATTAACCCACAACCCAACACACCCTTGGCAGGTAGTACTTCGTTAAGGAGCAAAAATCCACCAATCACCGCAAACACGCCTTCAGAACTTAAAATAATGGCCGCGTGTGATGCATGAGCATGTTTCTGAGCAACCGTTTGCAAGGTATAGGCAATGCCCGTAGACATGACACCCGCAAACAATAATGGTACTGCTGTCGATACAATCATAGCCCAAGTCAGTTGCTCAAAGTACAGGGCCAGAAGCATGGCTAAAAAGCCAGCCACAAAAAACTGAATCAAAGACAGTTTGACCGTATCCATACGCGATGCAAGGTAACCAATCATCAAAACGTGGCCAGCGAAGCCAACTGCGCAAATCAGCTGCAAGGTGTCGCCCTTGCTTATGGTAAAGTCTTCGTTAATGCTCAATAAGTACAAACCCCACAAAGCAACTATAGCGCCTAGCCAAGTTCCCAAGCCGGTTCTCATGCGAAAGCACAAGCCAATTAGTGGTACAAAAAAGATGTACATACCGGTAATAAAGCCGGCTTTACCCGCGGTTGTATATTGCAACCCTACTTGCTGGAAGGTCGCGCCAAAAAAAAGCAGCACACCCGCAGCAAAACCACCCAACAATAAGGTCTTAGTCGAAGCTTGGGGCACCTTTTCGCCACGCTTTGAGCGGTTATTACTGATCCACATCACCACGGGGATCAATACCAGGCCACCAATAAAGAAACGTAAACTATTAAACCAATGGGGCCCCATGGTTTCCATTCCCACCCGTTGCGCAACAAAAGCAAAACCCCAAATGGAGGCGGCGAGCAGCATTAATAAGTTGGCCTGAATGGCTTTATTTTGCATTATGAACATCCTTGTTAGTGGCGGCAGCCTGACGACTTTCTAGACCAATCTCCGCTTCTACAACAGGCACTCCGCTATGAAAACAGAATTGAGCATCTTCACTGGTAATTAATTGTGTTTCTAGTTCGCGGACCAAAACAATGCGTTGTTCAAAGTCGGCTAAGCCCTTGGCGCCCGTTTCTTGCGCAACATCTTTGGCTAAGTTCAAGTAATCTTGATAATGCCTTGCTTCAGACTTAAGCAACGAACTATAAAACTTGGCTAATTCATCATCTAAAAATGGTACCAAGGCGTCGAAACGCTCGCAAGACCTCGCTTCTACAAAGGCACCAATGATCAGTGTGTCCATGAGCTTAGCCGGTTCATGGGTGCGCACCAATTTACGCAAACCTGACACATAACGCGAGGCGTCTAAATGATCGTAAACGATACCGCGCTTACGCATAATACGACAAACTTGCTCAAAATGAATCAATTCTTCTTTCGCTAAACGCGACATTTTAGTGAGTAAATCTGACCGTGTAGGGTGGCGAAACATCAGCTGCATGGCTGTTTGCGCGGCTTTTTTTTCACAGTGGGCATGATCAATAAGCAAGATATCTTGCTGTCTTAAGGCTTCATTGACCCAAGTCTGAGGTGTACTGGAACCCAAAAACTGTTTTAGTGACGATAATGACACAGGGATTCCCAAGGGTTTTAATAATTAAAAGCAAGGCGCATTGTACCCAGCCTATACTGAGGCGTCTAGAGCCAATTAATACACTGTATCTATATAATTTATTATCTATAAAATCAAGTAGTTAGACACCCCCCTTAGACTAACCGACTAGCTATTCAACTAGAGATTATGAGCCATTTGTGCTATTCTGGCGCCACTTATCGAACTAGTTTTTGTCTGCAAACCGCAGTAATAAACGATTATGAGGCTATACCGTGTTAGAAGCTTACCGTACCCATATTGCCGAGCGTGCCACCCAAGGCATTCCACCTGAGCCTTTAGATACCAAGCAAACTGCTGCTTTGGTTGAGTTGTTAAAAAACCCACCTGCCGGTGAGGAGGCCACCTTAGTTGACTTGTTACGTAACCGCGTACCCGCTGGCGTAGACCAAGCCGCTTATGTAAAAGCCTGTTTCCTATCAGCAGTGACCACAGGTGATACGACATCGCCTTTAGTTAGCCCAGTGGAAGCCACTGAGATCCTAGGCACAATGCTAGGCGGATACAACATTGAGGCATTAATTGCCTGCCTAGACAATGAAGCCCTTGCTGCGACCGCAGTGACTGCGCTGTCTCACACCTTGTTAATGTTTGACGCTTTTCATGATGTTGACGAAAAGGCCAAAGCCGGCAACAAGCACGCCCAACAAGTCATGCAATCATGGGCCGACGGCGAATGGTTTACTTCGCGTCCAAAATTAGCAGACAAAATCACCCTTACAGTATTTAAAGTCACCGGCGAAACCAATACCGATGACCTGTCTCCTGCACCTGATGCCTTTACTCGCCCAGACATCCCGCTACACGCGAACGCCATGTTAAAGATGGAACGTGACGGTATTGAGCCTGATGAACACGGCACTACTGGCCCGTTAAAGCAGATTGCAGCCATTAAAGCCAAAGGCCACCCTGTGGTTTATGTTGGCGACGTTGTTGGCACGGGTTCTTCTCGCAAATCAGCCACTAACTCTGTACTTTGGTTCTTCGGTGACGATATTCCATCGGTACCTAACAAACGTGCTGGTGGTTTTTGCTTTGGTTCTAAAATTGCTCCAATCTTCTTTAACACTATGGAAGATGCTGGCGCCCTACCCGTTGAACTCGACGTATCCGGTATGCACATGGGCGATGTGATTGACATCTACCCCTATGAAGGTGTGGTTCGTAGCCATGATTCCGGTGCCGAACTCAGTCGCTTTGAACTTAAAACCAATGTCATTTTAGATGAAGTGCGCGCCGGCGGCCGTATTCCTCTAATCATTGGCCGCGGCCTTACGGACCGTGCACGCACAGCCTTAGGTTTAGCTAGTTCAACCTTATTCGAAGTTCCTGTACAACCAAAAGACACCGGTAAAGGTTTTACCTTAGCCCAAAAGATGGTCGGCAAGGCGTGTGGTACTACAGGTATCCGCCCAGGCACTTATTGTGAACCTAAGATGACCACCGTAGGCTCTCAGGACACCACTGGCCCAATGACGCGAGATGAGCTAAAAGATTTAGCCTGTCTTGGTTTCTCAGCCGACCTAACAATGCAGTCGTTCTGTCATACTGCGGCCTACCCTAAGCCCGTAGACGTTAAAACACACCATACACTGCCAGACTTTATTATGAACCGTGGTGGCATTTCTTTGCGTCCTGGTGACGGCGTTATTCACTCTTGGCTCAACCGTATGTTGTTGCCAGACACTGTAGGCACAGGCGGCGACTCCCACACACGCTTCCCATTGGGTATTTCTTTTCCTGCAGGTTCGGGTTTGGTCGCATTTGCTGCCGCCACTGGCGTCATGCCATTGGATATGCCTGAATCAGTATTAGTGCGCTTTAAGGGCACACGCAACCCAGGCATCACCTTGCGCGACTTAGTACACGCCATTCCTTATTACGGCATCAAGCAAGGCCTACTTACAGTTGAAAAAGCTGGCAAAATTAACGCTTTCTCTGGTCGTGTTCTGGAAATCGAAGGCCTTGAAGACCTTTCTGTTGAACAAGCCTTTGAGCTGTCGGATGCGTCTGCAGAGCGTTCTGCAGCGGGCTGTAGCATTACCTTAAGCGAAGACTCAGTAGCCGAATACTTGCGCTCAAACGTGGTTATGTTGAAGTGGATGATCGCCGAAGGTTATGGCGACAAGCGCACTATTGCTCGTCGTATTATCGCCATGGAAGCTTGGTTAGCCAACCCACACCTAATGCGTGCCGATGATGATGCCGAATACGCAGAAGTGATCGAAATTGATCTGGCTGATATTAAAGAACCCATTCTATGTGCGCCAAACGATCCAGACGACGCACGTTTATTGTCGACTGTTGCTGGTCAACAAATCGACGAAGTATTTATCGGTTCTTGTATGACCAACATTGGCCACTTCCGTGCCGCAGGCAAGTTGCTTGAAGCAGCCGGTGGCGCTATCCCGACCCGTATGTGGATTGCACCACCGACTAAGATGGATGCTGCACAGCTTACCGAAGAAGGTTACTACAACATCTTTGGTAAAGCCGGTGCACGCATTGAGATGCCAGGTTGCTCATTGTGCATGGGTAACCAAGCACGAGTGGCCGATGAGTCAACTGTGGTTTCAACCTCAACACGTAACTTCCCTAATCGTTTAGGCACCGGCGCTAACGTGTTCTTGGCTTCCGCCGAACTAGCCGCGGTTGCTGGCGTTAATGGTAAATTACCTACGCCTGCTGAGTATTTTGAATATGCCAGTACGCTAGACACCATGGCCGGCGAAGTATATCGCTACTTAAACTTTGACCAACTGGCTGATTATACATCTGCCGCCGACAAAGTAATCCCGACAGTAGAAGTGGCTTAAACCCAGTCCTCTGCGCTCACAAAAAAGCTCCTAGCTATCACTAACTAGGAGCTTATTTTAGGCACTTTTAAACTGTTTGAGCTGGACTATAGGCTGGCGTGTAATTTTGGATGAATTTATAAAGGTGTTGTTGGTCGAAGACTCTATTGCTTGATTACAAGTAACACAAACGTTTGTTGAAGATGCAGGCCACACAGTGATCACCGCGCGTGATGGTGAACAAGGTATCCAGCAATTCTTGACCCACAACCCAGACCTAGTGTTGCTAGACGTTAACATGCCGAATATGGATGGCTACCAATGTGCGCAGCGTATCCGAGAAAATGGCCAGCAAGGTAATCTGTGGATCCCCATCATTTTTTTGAGAGCCAAAATCACCGAAGATGCCATCGTTAAAGGCATCAATTCTGGCGGTGATGATTATCTGCCTACACCAGTGACGCAACGGGTGTTGAGCGCAAAACTTCGTGGGATGTCGCGCATTGCAAACATGCGTAATGAACTCGAAGCCGCCAGCGCGCGATTAAAGCTGCTGTCTTCTATTGATGGTTTAACTCAGCTTTGCAACCGCCGCCACTTTAATGAAGTGTTGGAGCTAGAATGGTCCAGCGCCGAACGTACACAAGAACCCTTATCCTTAATCCTGTGCGATATTGACCACTTTAAAGCGTTTAACGACAACTATGCTCACGTTGCTGGTGATGATGCCTTAGCAATACCGCACGACTACTCTAATGCGAGCAATATCGTGTCGATGAGCATCGGTGATTCTAGCTACTACCCGGCCCAGGCCAATAGCAGTTTTGTTGCCTTACTTGATGCTGCAGACCGGGGTTTATATCGATCCAAAAAAAATAGCCACAATCGAATCACAATGCAGCCACTGTAACGACCCAAACCAGGCCTACTTATATCCGAGCCAAGGCCTGAGCCAAGTCCGCTTCAATATCGTCATAGGCTTCTAGGCCAACAGACACACGAATTAAGTTATCGTGAATACCGGCTAAGCGTCGAGCCTCTGACGTCATTTTCCCATGGGTGGTGGTCGCAGGATGAGTAATGGTGGATTTTGCATCACCAAAATTACCCGTAATGGACATCAGTTGCGTACTATCAATACAGCGCCACGCCATGGTTTTATCACCCACCACTTCAAACGACACTACACCACCAAACCAACGCTGCTGTTGCTGAGCCAAGGCATGCTGGGCATGGCTGGGCAAGCCGGTGTAGTAAACCCGCGCCACCTGAGGCTGGGCTTCAAGCCAAGTGGCCAATCGCAGGGCACTCTGGCAATGGGCCTGCATGCGTAGGCTAAGGGTTTCTAAGCCGTTTAAAAACACCCAGGCGTTAAACGGGCTCATAGTCGTACCGGCGGTTCGTAGAAAGGCAAATACAGGCTCCATCAACGTCTGACTACCGATTGCTACACCCCCGACACAGCGACCCTGACCATCGATGTATTTAGTGGCCGAATGCATCACAATATCAGCGCCCATTGACAATGGGTTTTGTAATATCGGCGTACAAAAACAATTGTCCACGACTAATAAGGCATCACAGGAGTGTGCGAGTAATGCTAGTTTTTTAATGTCGCCCACTTCACCCAATGGGTTTGATGGTGACTCTAAAAACAACATTTTGGTATTGTCCTGAACCGCGTCTTTCCAGGCATGAATATCTGCGGGGCTAACATAGGTTGTACTAATACCTAATTTGGCCAACACATTGTCAAATAAGCCAATTATAGAGCCAAAAATACTGCACGAGGAAACGATGTGATCGCCCTGCTTTAGGTGCCCCAAAAAGATACTGGTTAAGGCGCCCATGCCCGAACTTGCAGCAACGGCGCGCTCGCCACCTTCCATGGCGGCCATACGTTGTTCAAACGCCCTAACCGTTGGATTGGTGAAGCGCGAATAAATATTGCCCTCTTTCTGTCCGCCAAAGCAAGCTGCAGCTTCCTCCGCACTGCCATATACAAAGCTTGAGCTAGCATATATCGCATCATTGTGTTCTTGCTCTACCCCAGACATAGTGCCCGCCCTTATCGCCTGAGTGGCAATGTCGGTAGTCGCTAAATGCTGGCGCTGGCGCTTCTGTCTGGTCGGAAGGTCGTTCATATTACAACTTACTTTGCATATTGGTGGCAGAGGAAACGTCATCATCAATAACGTTAATTTTATTCATATTACCATCATTTCGTGACGCTTCTAAAGCCTCTAAGTAGGCTGCGTCCACGTCGCCAGTAATGTAATTACCGTCAAATACAGAACAGTCAAAATGGGTGATGTTACTACCGCCACCTTGGGTTGAACGAACCAAGTCCTCAAGGTCTTGGTATATCATACGGTCGGCACCAATCACCTCACCCACTTGTTCATCGGTACGCTCGTTAGCAACCAGTTCCTCTACCGACGGCATATCAATGCCATACACGTTAGGGAAACGCACGGCTGGTGCGGCCGAAGCGAAATACACTTTCTTAGCGCCCATTTCGCGAGCCATTTCGATGATCTGCATGGAAGTGGTGCCTCGAACGATGGAGTCATCCATTAATAGCACATTTTTGCCCCGAAACTCGAGTTCAATAGGGTTTAGTTTTTGGCGCACTGATTTTTGACGCTGGGCTTGACCCGGCATAATAAACGTACGGCCAATATAACGATTCTTAATATAACCCTCGCGTAACTTAACCCCCAACTTGCTGGCCAACTCTACGGCAGAGGTACGACTGGTGTCCGGAATAGGGATCACTACATCAATGTCATGATCGGGCCATTCGCGCAAAATCTTATCGGCGAGGTATTCGCCCATTTTCAAACGCGCCTTATACACGGAAATGCCATCCATCACTGAGTCTGGACGAGCTAGATACACGTATTCAAAAATACACGGTGAATAACTTGGGTTATCTGAGCATTGACGGGTGAAAACCTGTCCTTGTTCGGTAATGTAGATACACTCGCCAGGTGCTAAATCGCGCACTAACGTGTAACCCGCCGAGTCTAAGGCAACGCTTTCGGAAGCGACCATGTATTCGGTACCGTGCTCAGAATCACGCTTACCATAACAAAGTGGACGAATACCAAACGGGTCGCGCATGCCAACGATACCATTACCGGTAATCATAGCGATTACCGCGTAACCGCCTACGCAACGGCGATGAACTTGCCTCACAGCATAGAAAATATCTTCTTCGCTAGGCACCAATTGACCTAAACGCTGCAGTTCGTGTGCAAACACGTTGAGCAATACTTCTGAATCTGAGTTGGTATTGATGTGACGTAAGTCAGCTTTAAATATGCTCTCAGCAATTGCTGCTGCATTGGTTAGATTGCCGTTGTGGGCTAAGGCAATACCATAAGGCGAGTTAACATAAAATGGCTGTGCTTCGGCAGCACTCGAGCTACCGGCAGTGGGATAACGTACATGGCCAATACCCATATTGCCCACCAAACGGCGCATATGGCGAGTGCGAAAGACATCGCGTACTAAACCGTTATCCTTGCGTAGAAAAAAGCGTCCATCATGGCAAGTCACCATACCTGCGGCGTCCTGGCCACGGTGTTGTAAAAATGTCAGGGCATCATAGATTTCCTGATTAACGTAAGACTTGGCTACAATGCCAACAATACCACACATGCCTAGCTCCTCAATGCAACACTAAAACAGTGTCGGTTGTAACATATCCAGCACGTCGGTTGCACTGCTGGATACTTTATAAGACCACTCATCAACTAAGATAAAGTGAGGAATAATAAGGGAATTTTGCCACCACTGATCGTTACTGACTGGAGTTAACGATAACAGTGAGACAATCACGATAGCTAATAAGCCTCCTCGAACAATGCCAAACACCATACCGAACAAACGGTCAGTACCCGACAAACCGGTGGCAGACACCAACCGAGAGAAGACGTTATTAACTAACGCGCCCACCACTAAGGTGACGGCAAATAACACGGCAAAGGCCGCTATGATTCGAAACTGGGGCTGGTCGATCCAATCGACCATAAGGTTGCTCAATTTGAAAGAAAATAAACGTGCAACAAAAAATGCAGCCACCCAGCTGGCCAAAGACAGGAGTTCTTTAACGAACCCCCGTAACAGGCCAAAGACACTGGAAATGGCTATAATAGCCACTAAGATCCAGTCAAATACATTAAGACTTTCCATATACAACCTAGATTACACGGCAATCAAGTTAGGGTTTATTAATTTCATAACGAATTACTATGCCTGTCATTTTAAACTGGCTCTTGAGCTTCACTTGTAAGGCTTGTGCTTCACTGCGATCCAATTCGGGCCCAACCAATACTTTAAACACGTTGGCCTTAGGCACCATATGGGTATTGAAGCCAGCTTTTATTAATTTTTCCGTCAGCCTGGTCGCGTTACCCTCATTACCAAAACTACCTAGCTGCACTAACCAACCATTCGGCAGGCCCTGGGCATTAAGCAAGCTCGTGTTGCTAGGCTTAGCAACGGCTTCAACTTGGGGCGTGTCGATTGGTTCAACCACCGATTCAATGGGGCTTAACTCAATCACGCTGGTGTCACTCGGGTCCACCGTTTCGATCACGGCCAGTTCAATCACTTGCGGCTCTGGCGTGACAGTATTTTGGTTTTGGTATTCTTGCAAGCCTTCGCCATCCAACCAAAACGGCAAGATAATAACAGCCAAACTAATTAACACTAAACTGCCCACAATACGATGTTTCACTTGAGCCTCCATTTTGAGCGTCCTTGATTAACCTTCGACCAATGCTAACACTTCACCAACCGTTACAAACGAACCAAAAACAATAACCCGGTCCGCAGGGGCAGCCTCAGCAATAGCCGCAACAAAGGCTTCGGTTGGGGTGTTAAAGGTATCGAACTGAGCGTCAGTCACAGCATTAAGGCTTAACTGCTGGCCCAATTCACTGCTCAACAACCCTCGTGGACCCTCACTGGTGGCCAACATCCACCGGTCAAAGCTACCACTTAAGGCATTGATCACTTGTGGGTAGTCTTTGTCACCTAACATGGCCAATACCGCAATGGTTTGTCCGTCGCAGTGTTCATCAGCCAGCTCGAGAGCCAAGTTTTGTGCTGCCTGTGGGTTATGGGCTACGTCTAAAATAACTTGCTTACCCTGCCACTCTAGGCGCTGAAACCGGCCCATGAGCCGTGCGTCAGCCAAACCTTTCGCAATGTCTGCGGCCTCTATTTCGAAACTCAGGCTCACCACAGCTTGCACCGCGGCTGCCACGTTCATGGGTGGCAGGCTGACCTTAGGCAAGATCATAGTTAAACCAGCAGTATTACTCCATTGGTTGGCTTCAAGCTTAAAATCTACGCCATTTTGTAAACACTGTGCACCGATTTCATGGGCGTAATCGGCCACTGAACTGGGACAGTCTACAGCGCCAACGATGGCAGGCTTGCCAGCCCTATACACACCGGCCTTTTCGCGGCCAATAAGGTCAATGTTATTACCCAACCAATCTACATGGTCTACGGATATGCTGGTAACAACGGCAACATCCGCATCAATGAGGTTGACAGCATCTAAACGGCCACCCAAACCAATTTCCAAAATAGCAACGTCAAGGTTGGCGCGCTGCATTAAATCAAATGCGAGTAAGGCATTAAATTCAAAATAAGTAAGTGCCGTAGCAACCCCTTCGGCATCATAGCGAGCTTGGTTGACGCGCTCAAAACTGCCACATAAAGCGTCATCAGAAACGGCCTCGCCATGGAGTTGAATACGTTCATTAAAACGCACAAAATGAGGTGATGTAAGGGTTGCGTATGTTAACCCAGCCTGCTGCATGATTGATGCTAAAAAGGCCACACTGGAGCCTTTGCCGTTGGTACCAGCAACCGTGATCACTTGTTTAGCAATGGGTACGTCGGCTAGCAATCGTTTGGCAACAACGCCAATACGCGCCAACCCCATATCAATTTCATGACTGGGATGTTGTTGTTCTAACCAAGCTAGCCATTCACTGGCTTGGTTAAAGGCTAACTTGTATGACATCGAAAGTAGGCTTCGCTTATGCTAATTTAGGCTTCTGAAACGGGTGCAGGCTGCTGTGTCATTGCACTCAATATGCGGCACACTGTAGCCCGCATTTGATGGCGATTTACAATCATATCAATGGCCCCATGGTCGAGTAAAAACTCACTTTTTTGGAAGCCTTCAGGTAAGGTTTCACGCACCGTTTGCTCAATAACACGAGGGCCAGCAAAACCCATACGCGCACCAGGTTCTGCAATATTCACATCACCCAACATTGCCAAACTGGCAGACACGCCACCATAGACTGGATCAGTTAGCACCGAAATATAAGGCACACCTTGCTGCTTAAGCTTTTCCAATGCGGCACTGGTTTTGGCCATTTGAAATAATGAGGTCAAGGCTTCTTGCATACGTGCACCACCGGAAGCAGAGAAACATACAAATGGTAACCCGTGTTCCATACTGACTTTGGCCGCACGTACAAAACGTTCTCCCACCACGGCGCCCATAGAACCACCTAAAAAGTTAAACTCAAAAGCCACGGCAACCACATCTAACCCCATTAGTTCGCCTTTCATGGCAACTAGGGCGTCTTTTTCTTCTGTGGCTTTTTGCGCAGCAGCGAGTCGGTCTTTGTACTTCTTAATGTCTTTAAACTTAAGCTTGTCAACGGGTTCTACTTCTGCCGCAATTTCGGTCTGGCTATTGGCATCAAGGAACATGGTTAACCGGTCACGAGCGGGTACACGCATGTGGTGTTCACACTTAGTGCACACTTCCAAGTTCTTTTCCAATTCAGGCTTATATAACGCCGCAGCACACTTAGGGCATTTTTTCCAAACGCCTTCGGGTACATTACTACGCCGATCTTTAGTGCCTAAATTGGTTAAAATACCTGCAGGTACAATTTTGTCTAACCAGCTACTCATGGTTTCTCCCACCGTGGTTCTGTCACGATCAATGTTTTGTTAGGTCTATGCGTCCATGGCCTGACGCATTGCCGTTAATGTTGCTACCACCTGAGCGCAGCCGTTTGCTGGTACATCTTGGTTATCGCCCATGGCATTAACCAAAACACTACCAACCACGACCCCGTCGGCTACTTTTGCTACCCGTGCTGCCGACTCAGCATCACGTATACCAAAACCAACGCCTAACGGCAGCTGGGTATGTTGTTTCACTAGCGCCAACTTTTGCGCTACCGCATCGATATCAATCTTGGCCGAACCCGTCACGCCCTTTAAAGACACATAATACAGGTAACCACTACCTACTGCGCAGATTTTCTTTATCCGCTCCTCAGTCGTGGTTGGGGCAATAAGAAATATCGCGTCTAGACCTGCTTGAGCCAGTGATTGAGTAAAGTCATGCCCTTCTTCTGGCGGCAGGTCTACCATCAGCACACCATCTAGACCGGCCGCTTGAGCCTTAGCTACAAACACCTCATAGCCCATACGTTCAACCGTATTCAGATAGCCCATAAGGACTACCGGGGTAGTGTTGTTTTGCTGTCTAAACTCCGCCACCATGGCTAAGATCATGGTCAAAGACGTGTTGTGAGCCAAAGCTCGCTCACAGGCCAGTTGGATTACCGGGCCGTCTGCCATGGGGTCAGAGAATGGAATGCCCAGCTCAATCACATCGGCGCCAGCGATGACCATTTGATGCATCAGACCAACGGTAACGTTTGGGTTAGGGTCACCTGCGGTGACATACGGGATCAAGGCCTGACGACCTTGGGTCTTAAGTGCTGCAAAGCAAGCTGCAATACGACTCATGATCTATTTCCTTAAAATTCGATGCCGTCGATATCAGCGACGGTATGGATGTCTTTATCGCCACGACCCGAGAGGTTAATCACCACCATCTGGTCTTTAGCCATAGTAGCAGCCAACTTGCAGCCATGAGCTACAGCATGGCTTGACTCTAGGGCTGGCATAATGCCTTCTAGTAGGGTGAGCTCGCGGAACGAGTGCAGTGCTTCTTCATCGGTTGCGGCTGTATATTCGGCACGACCAATGTCCTTCAAATAGGAATGTTCTGGACCCACACCGGGGTAATCTAGGCCAGCGGAGATAGAATATGGATCTTGGATTTGGCCGTTTTCATCACTCATAAGATAGGTACGGTTGCCGTGCAATACACCAGGTGTACCCACTGACAAGGGAGCAGCATGCTGGCCTGAATCGACCCCGTGCCCTCCTGCTTCTACGCCGATTAAGCGAACGTCTTTGTCGTCAAGAAACGGGTGGAAAATACCAATGGCGTTAGAACCGCCGCCTACACAAGCCACTACTACGTCTGGTAACTTACCAGCTTGCTCCAAGCTTTGGCGGCGTGCTTCACGGCCTATAATGCTTTGGAAGTCTCGCACTAACTTAGGGTACGGGTGTGGTCCGGCTGCTGTGCCGATAATGTAATAGGTATTATCTACGTTAGTAACCCAATCACGCATAGCTTCGTTCATCGCGTCTTTTAGGGTTTTAGTGCCTGAATCAACACCAATGACGGTTGCGCCGAGCAATTTCATACGATAAACGTTAAGTGCTTGTCGACGAATATCTTTCACACCCATGTAAACCACACATTCCAAGCCTAAACGTGCGGCCACCGTGGCACTGGCAACACCATGCTGACCGGCGCCCGTTTCGGCAATGATACGTGGCTTACCCATGTGTTTAGCTAACAAGGCTTGACCAATGGTGTTGTTTATTTTGTGCGCACCGGTGTGGTTTAAGTCTTCACGCTTTAAGTAAATTTGTGCCCCGCCGTACGTTTCTGACAGGCGTTTGGCATGGTACAAAGGCGAAGGACGGCCTACATAGTGCGCCATATCCAAATCAAACTCAGCTTGAAACTCAGGACTTTGCCATAGTTGCTCGTAGGTATCACGCAGTTCGTCAAGGGCGGCGAACAGAGTTTCGGATACAAAACGGCCACCGTACGGGCCAAAATGGCCTTCGGCGTCTGGCAATGCTGCTGGTTCAGTCACTAGAGGTTCCTTATTATTGGTTATGGGTCAAATAGGGTTTAGCGTGTTGCATAAAGGCGCTGATTCTAGCACGATCTTTAACACCTTTGTGGCTTTCGACACCACCGCTGACATCAATTGCCCATGGATTAACTTGATTGATAGCGCGCTGTACGTTGGTCGCGTCAATACCACCAGCTAAGACCACCTCGCTGGACAAATCAGCAGGGATACGATACCAATCGAATTGATCACCGGTGCCACCAGGAACACCTTTTTTATAGGCGTCTAACAATAGGCCTTGGGCGCCACTATACAGTGCTCTTTGTTGGTGCAGGTCGACGTCATCACGCATACGCACTGCTTTAATCCATGGCAATTGGAATTGATTACAAAACTCAGGCGACTCGTGGCCATGAAACTGTAATAACGTTAACGGCACTACGGACAATATTTGGTCGATATCGGCAACACTGGCATTGACGAATAAACCAACGCTAGTAATAAACGGCGGTAACTTTGAGGTGATTTGAACGGCTTCTTCGGGCGTAACAGAACGGGGGCTAGGCTGATAAAACACTAACCCAATTGCATCGGCACCACAACGAGCAGCATGAACTGCGTCTTCTGCATTGCGTAGACCACAAATTTTTACTCTAGGTTGAATCACAGTAAGTCACTGACTATAAATAGTTGAGTTTACGGGGCTAATGGTAGCAGATAAGTGACGAGTTGTGCGCCAATTTTGCGACTCATTAAGGATTCATCCAAGGCGATAAAAAATGCGGCCCCATTAGCTGCTCAGGTAGTCCAAACACGGTATCGTATTCGGCATTGACGAAGTACAACCCATAAGGTGGTGCCGTAGCTGCACTAGCCCTACGGTCTTTTGCAGTTAGCACTTCTAGGGCCCAGCCTGAAGGTGCATCACCCGCCCCGACCTTCATCAACAAACCTGCCAAATTACGAATCATATGATGCAAAAAGGCGTTGGCTCGCACATCCAAGACGATATAGTCACCGGCCTTGATCACCTCCAGATGGTGTATGGTACGCACTGGCGTATTCGCCTGACAAGCCGCCGCCCTAAACGAACTAAAATCATGTTTGCCCACTAGATGGTTTGCCGCTTGCTGCATGGCCTCTACGTCTAATGGGCGATAATTCCAACTCACTTCTTTGTCCATCAAAGCCGGGCGCATGGGGTGATTATAAATCACATAACGGTAGCGACGAGCGGTAGCGCTAAAGCGGGCATGAAAATCCACAGACACAGGATGCGCCCACTGGATGGCAATATCGTCTGGCAAATTCATATTGCCGCCATGGGTCCATGCTCGCAACGGCCTAATTGCGGAGGTATCAAAATGCACCACTTGGGCACTCGCATGTACACCAGAGTCAGTACGGCCAGCGCACATCACTTTAATAGGCTGATCGGCAACCTTAGTGAGGGCATCTTCAAGCTTTTCCTGCACACTTATGTGGCCATGAGGCTGGCGTTGCCAGCCGTGATAGTGGCGACCGTTGTACGCCACCCCTAACGCCACACGATGATGACCCTCTGGCAACATTTCTGAAGGATCAGGGCTAAAGTTGGCACTCATTTTAGGCGTGACAAGAGCAAGGTCGCTTGGGCTTGTTGATCTGTATTACCGAACTTAAGCACCTGATCCAATACCGCTTGGGCGTCGCTAATTTGGCCCATGTCGCGATAACTACGTGCCAAGTCTAACTTAGTATTCATGTCTTCTTCTGACGACAAGTAATCCACGGGTTCATCAGCTGCTTCTTGAGGTTGATGACGCTGATTCAGCATCGCCTCTATGTCTCTGGATAGATGCACCTGATCATCCGCCAAGGCGGCTGGCTGAGCACGTTCCCTTGACGCGGAATCAAGCTCGGCCAGATCCTGCTCTTGTAACAATTGTTCAATAAAGCTGCGCTCGGGCATGCTCTGCTTTTGTAAGGCGCTGGTTTTCAAATCGGCTACTTTGGTGCTCGGCTTGTTATCATATTCGGCTAGCGGGCCTAGAGACAGGGGCGCTTTTTCAACCACGGTGGGCTCTATGGGATGGGGCTTAGTTGATCCACGGCCACGGCTAACAAGCCACCAAACGAGACCTAAAACCATCAGCACAGGGATCAACAACACAGCCATCATCGAGTAGATGCTTTGCTGATCAAAGCCACTGGTCTTGTCGGCCTCAACCGACCCAGTCGCTTGTTGAGATTGTAACAAAGACTGCTGCACCCGTAGCAATTCAGCTTCGGCCTGATTGAGGCTCACTTGTGTAGCTTCAAACTTTTGGTCCAAGCTGAGCAAATTATTTTCTAAGCTAGCGCGTTGTTGGTTCAGGCCAATCAAGTCTTGTTGTTGGGCTGCAAGGCCTTGAGCTAAATTCTGATTTTCTTGCTGCAATACCTGCTGTGCTTGCACCGCCGATTGCTTGTCGTTTTGTAATTCGGCAAGTTGCGCTGCTAACTGTTGAGATTGCGAGGTGAGCTGTGTGACCTGTTGTTGCTGAGATGCAACTTTCTGTTGAACCTCGTCCAAGAGCGCAGTGCTGACTTTAGCTACAAGTTGAGGCGCAGGCTTTTTTTTGGGTGGGACTAACACGTCGTATTGGGCTTTTGCCTGGCGCGCAGAGAGTGCCTCAACCTGTTCAGGGGTAGGCAGCTTGAGCTGACGACCCGCCATCACATAATGGATATCGCCATCTTTAAAAGCGGTGGGGTTCAGGTTATAAAATGCCAACAAAGATTGCCAAGGACTGCGGTTAGTCGGGGTGTTATTGACAGCAATACGCCACAAGGTCTGGCCTGGACGCACCGTTATAAATTCAGGTTTTGTTGGCTCTGTTGCAGGTTCTGGTGCTTCTAGCACTGGCTTTGATGGTTGCAGCGTAGGTTCTGCTACTTCCTCTACCGGCTGCACTACCGGCGTTATAGTCGCTACCGTAACTTTAGTTATCGGCGCCTCAGCCACAAACTCTGGCAAGATTACCGAGTACTCAGCCAACAATCGATCACCTAAGTAATCAACTTCAAAGATTAAATCTAGCTCAGGCTGCTGAACGGGTTGAGACCCATCAACCTGCAACACAATCTCGGCACCAACACTAACAAGGTTAACGGCCAAGGATGAGAACCAAGGGAGATAAACAAGGCCCGCCGCTGCATACTGAGCGGGACCCGCTACTTTTGCTGTCATCGAGTTAGGTAGCACTCCTTGCAGCTCTACCAACTCAACCTGCAGCTGTAATGGCTGCAATTGAGTTGAATTGACCTTGATGTTGCCCAAAACAATGGCCTGCGCATTACTGCTCAAGATGAGGCCAATAAAGCCTAAGACGCTCAATGCATGCTGCCAGTTCATCGCTTTCATCTACCCTACTACTCTAGCTCAGTTACGCCTCTAGCAAAATTCGCAACATACGTCGCAACGGCTCAGCCGCTCCCCACAACAATTGGTCGCCTACGGTAAAGGCAGACAAATATTCAGGGCCCATATTCAGCTTACGTAAGCGACCCACAGGCACAGTCATAGTACCGGTTATCTTGGCGGGTGTAAGTTCCGACATGGTTAGGTCGCGGTCGTTAGGAATGACCTTGACCCAGTCATTGGCTTTAGCCAACATGTCTTCTATCTCGTCCATGGGCACGTTTTGCTTCATCTTTATGGTTAACGCTTGGCTATGACAACGCATAGCGCCTACCCGAACACATAACCCGTCAACCGGAATGATGTCGTTAGTACGGCCTAAAATTTTGTTAGTTTCTGCCTGGGCTTTCCACTCTTCACGGCTTTGACCGTTAGGTAGTTGAGAGTCAATCCAAGGAATCAAGCTGCCAGCCAAAGGGGCGCCAAACTGACTCGCGTCGTTATCGTTGGCATTGATGGCCAGCGACACTTTACGGTCAATTTCTAATATTGCAGAGGCAGGGTTTGCTAACTCACTAGACACACTTTGATTGATGTATCCCATTTGGTTGAGCAGTTCACGCATGTGGCGAGCACCACCACCCGAGGCTGATTGGTAGGTCATGGCTGACATCCATTCGATCTGATCGGCAGCAAACAAACCACCCAAAGCCAGCATCATTAAGCTAACCGTGCAATTACCACCAATAAAGTCGGTTTTGCCCTGGGCTAATGCTTGATCAATAACCCCACGATTGACGGGGTCAAGAATAATTACGCTATCGTCTTGCATACGCAAGCTAGACGCAGCATCTATCCAATAGCCCTTCCAACCGGCGCTGCGTAAAGGCGCAAATACACGATCGGTATAATCACCACCTTGACAAGAAATAATAATATCCATGGTCTTAAGCACATCGATATCATGGGCATCTTGCAACACCGGGGCATCAACACCAAAATCGGGTGCCGCTTGGCCGGCTTGAGAGGTGGTGAAAAAGACGGGCTCAATCAGCTGCAAATCATTCTCTTCTTGCATTCGCTGCATCAACACAGAACCAACCATGCCACGCCAACCTACCAGTCCTACACGCTTCATCTTTAAACCTTTTTACTTTGAGATGTTCAACAGTACCCAAGGATACAAACTAAATAATTAACTGATTTTAACCGTTATTGAGCGCAGAAACTACTGTATCACCCATGGTTTTTGTATCCACAGTTTGGCAGCCTTCAGAGGCGATATCCGCAGTTCGTAAACCTTGATCTAGTACCACGCTTACAGCCGCTTCTATGGCGTCTGCAGCAATGCCCTGGTTCAAGGTGTAGCGCAACATCATGGCAGCAGAAAGGATAGTGGCTAACGGGTTGGCTTTGCCTTGGCCGGCGATGTCTGGTGCCGAGCCATGACAAGGTTCATACATACCCTTGCCATCTGCATCTAAAGACGCCGAAGGCAGCATACCAATGGAACCCGTAAGCATTGCAGCGGCGTCAGATAGAATATCGCCAAACATGTTACCAGTCACCATAACGTCAAACTGCTTGGGTGCGCGTACAAGTTGCATCGCTGCATTGTCTACGTACATATGACTGAGCTCTACATCTGGGTAGTCGCTGGCCATGTCGTCCATGATTTCACGCCACAACACAGTGACTTCCAGTACGTTGGCTTTGTCCACCGAACACAATCGACCGCCACGAGCGCGGGCTGCTTCAAAGGCCACTTTTCCGATACGGCGAATTTCAGACTCGGCGTACACATAGGTGTTGTAACCTTGGCGTTCGCCATTATCCAATACTCGAATACCACGGGGCTGACCAAAATAGATGCCACCGGTAAGCTCACGAACGATAAGAATATCTAAGCCCGATACGATTTCTGGCTTTAGGCTAGACGCATCGGCCAGTTGTGGGTACAAAATGGCTGGGCGCAAGTTGCCAAATAGGTTTAAATTTGAGCGCAAACCCAACAAACCTTTTTCTGGGCGTTTAGCCATATCTAACGCATCCCACTTAGGGCCGCCTACGGCACCGAGCAAGATAGCATCAGCGGCTTTTGCGGCGTCCAACGTTGCTTCTGGCAATGGTCCGCCGGTGGCATCAATAGCGCTACCACCCACCAATGCGGTACTGATGTTTAAACCTAAACCAAATTTGGCGTCTACTGCGTGTAATACTTTTTCGGCCTCGGCAACGATTTCTGGACCAATGCCGTCACCGGGTAAAACTAATACATTATGTACCATGCTCTTCATCTCTACTTTGACGCTAATTTGTTATGTAAACAACCAAGGAGCTTGTTGTTGACGTTTTTGTTCGTATTTTTTGATGCTGCTAGATTGCTCTAAGGTTAAACCAATATCGTCCAACCCATTTAACAAACAATGACGCCTAAAACTATCAATATTAAACTCGATGTCGCCCGCACTTGAACCACGAATGACACCAGCCTCTAGATCTACCGTCAGCTCAAAGCCTTCTTTAGAGTGGGTATCGTCAAACAGCTGGTCGACTTGCTCATCCATAAGATTGATAGGCAAAATGCCATTTTTGAAACAATTGTTGTAAAAAATATCGGCAAAGCTGGGTGCGATTAGGCAGGAAATACCAAAATCCAACAGAGCCCATGGCGCATGCTCACGACTTGATCCACAGCCAAAGTTATCTCGAGCTAAGAGTATCTTAGCACCTTTATAGCGCGGCAAATTCAACACAAAATCAGGGTTTACAGGCCTTTGGCCAGAGTCTTGATCTGGCTGCCCTTCATCGAGGTAGCGCAATTCATCAAACAGGTTGGGACCAAAGCCTGAACGCTTAATGGACTTCAAAAACTGTTTCGGGATAATCATATCAGTGTCGACATTGGCTCGGTCCAAAGGAACCGCGAGGCCGGTCAACTGGGTAAATGCTTGCATGAGTGTCTCCTATGCCTTAAGCGAACGTACGTACATCAACAAAATGACCCGCTATGGCAGCCGCAGCCGCCATCGCTGGACTCACCAAATGAGTGCGACCGCCAAAACCTTGGCGCCCTTCAAAGTTACGATTTGAAGTTGATGCGCAATGCTCGCCCGAGCCTAATTTATCGGCATTCATAGCCAAACACATAGAGCAACCAGGCTCGCGCCACTCCAATCCTGCATCGGTAAACACTGTATGCAGGCCTTCAGCTTCGGCTTGAGCCTTAACTAATCCAGAACCAGGCACAACCAACGCTTGCTTGAGGCTAGCCGCCACTATCTTACCTTTCACTACGGCAGCAGCCGCGCGTAAGTCTTCAATGCGACTATTGGTACAGGAACCAATAAATACGCGATCTAAGCGAATGTCAGTAATGGCTTGTTCGGCGGTTAAACCCATGTATTCAAGCGCACGGGTAATGCCCGCAGCTTTTACATCGTCTTTTTCTTTGGCAGGGTTAGGCACTTGCGCAAACACAGGCAACACCATCTCTGGCGAAGTACCCCAGGTCACCTGTGGCGCAATGGAAGCGCCATCGAGCACCACTACGTGATCAAACTCAGCATCGTCATCTGAGTGTAAATCTTGCCATGCTGCCACAGCGAGCTTCCAATTCTCACCCTTAGGCGAAAATGGACGCCCTTCAACATAATCAATGGTGGTTTGATCTACCGCCACCATACCCACACGGGCACCGGCTTCAATGGCCATGTTGCATACCGTCATACGGCCTTCCATGGTCATGTCTTCAAACACCGTACCACCAAACTCAATAGCATAACCCGTACCGCCTGCGGTACCGATAACGCCAATGATCGCCAATACAACGTCTTTAGAGGTGACCCCTGCGCCTAACACACCATCTACCCGCACTAACATGTTTTGGGATTTCTTTTGGATTAGGCATTGAGTGGCTAACACGTGCTCCACTTCTGAGGTACCAATACCGTGGGCTAATGCACCCATAGCCCCGTGTGTTGCGGTATGGGAGTCGCCACACACCACCGTCATGCCCGGCAGCGTAGCGCCCTGCTCTGGTCCAACAACGTGCACTATACCTTGGCGTTCATCCTGCATTTTGAATTCGGTAATACCAAATTCATCGCAGTTGTCATCTAAGGTAACCACTTGAATTTTAGACACCGGGTCGGCAATACCGTCTACACCAATAGCACGCTCATCGGCAGTGGTGGGCACGTTGTGATCAGGAGTCGCTAGGTTAGTGTCGATACGCCAGGGTTGACGCCCCGCAATGCGCAAGCCTTCAAAGGCTTGAGGAGATGTCACTTCATGTAGAAGATGGCGATCAATATAAATCAGGCAACTGCCGTCGTCTTGCTGTTTTACAAGATGGCTGTCCCATAACTTGTCATAGAGAGTTTTACCGGCCATGTGATGTCCTAAGCTCAGGTTAATGTGTCGCCATTATACCAACACCTATACGATAACTCTAATTCCAATTTATTTGGAATTACATTCCATTTAGTTATTACTAGAGTTAAACTAACTCACATGGATAGTCTCGCATTAAAAGCCTTTATGGCTGTAGCACAACACGGTTCGTTCTCTCGCGCTGCGGAACAACTACATCTTACTCAACCTGCTGTGAGCAAACGTATTGTTAAGTTAGAAGGCCAGTTACACACGCGCCTGTTTGACCGTATGGGTCGCAATGTCTCTTTAACGATCACCGGTCAACACCTACTGCCCAAAGCTAAAGCCATCATACAAGCCATGGACGATACAGCAGACGAACTGACTAATTTGTCGGGCCATGTCGGTGGACAACTACGTATCGCCACAAGCCACCATATTAGTTTGCACCGTTTACCCAAGCCATTACGCCTGTTTATTGCCCGCTATCCCCAGGTAGAATTGGACATCCAATTTGCTGAATCCGAGGTCATTTACGACGGTTTGCTGCAAGGGCGTTGGCAATTGGGCATTATCACCCTTAACCCCGAACCTCACCCGCAGCTGCAACAACAAGTCATATGGCTAGATCAAATGCAGTTTGTAGCCGCCCCAGATCACCCGTTAAGCCAACAAAGCAGCGTTAATCTTTCCGAGTTGAGTAGCTACCCTGCCTTGCTTAGCAAGAGTAATACCTTTACCAGGGGCATTGTAGAGCAGGACTTTGGCG
The DNA here is from genome assembly GCA_965366045.1 of uncultured Oceanospirillaceae bacterium. Classification (GTDB taxonomy): domain Bacteria; phylum Pseudomonadota; class Gammaproteobacteria; order Pseudomonadales; family Balneatricaceae; genus Njordibacter. Next base: position 91,066 of record CBDUDU010000001.1, on the reverse strand, counting down.
AGCAGAGACTCGCCCTTAAGGTGGCCATGTCTACCAACAACCTTGATACTATTCGTATGATGGTGAGTATCGGTATGGGCTGGAGCATACTGCCGCAAACCTTAATCAACAACGACCTTAAAGTGCTTGCCAGCCAATCGAAACCCATTATTAGGCAGTTGGGTTGTGTTTGGCATCAACAGCGCAGTTTGTCCAACGCCGCCAAAGCATTGATGGAAATATTACAAGCAGGGTAAGTTTAGAACCAGATAACAGCTTAGGTCAGGCGTATTGTATTTGCCTCGTTAAATGACTATTTGAGTCATTTTGTTATTCCCAATCGGCCTAAGCTGGTTTAGTAGGGAGCCAATAATCCGTAAGGTATTGTTTTATATAAATATTTATATAATTAAAGGCGTGCAAATATAGACATATATTGACGTATATAATCAATGACTTACGAGTTAGTTTTGCAACGCGCGTAGGTGTCTGTACATATGCTGGATACACTAAAGCAACCAACGGGAAAAATAATATATTTATTTCGAGGCCGCTTTTTTGGTAAACAACTGTGTTAGCTTTTGATAACCAACTGAGGCAGCAACCAGCACGGCCAAGCCCTGCTTGTACCAATCGGGCATCGTGTCCAATACCCTGAACCCTTCTTCAACAAACGGCACCGCTGGTGGCACAAGTGCCAGCACCAATGGGATGCTAAACAACAAGGTAAACCATTCGTCTTTCAAGCTTTCACCGCTGTTCTTTGCGTGGATTTCGTCCCACGTTGAGGCCTGTTTTAACTTCGCCTGGATAGCGTTATTGCGGCCCTCGATTTCAGCCTTTTTATTGTCCATCTTGCCTTGATCGGCGGCTTTTTTTGGGCCTGGGTTTTGCAACTCCAAAATACAGGCATAAAAAAAGGCCGGTTAAATCAGTGCCATTAAGGTAATCACCACGGCCAAAGCACAAATGGCTCCAATACGGACGCCTTGGGCTTATTAGCCCGTTTCCATACCCGCCTCCTAATGGCTTAACAGCGACATATGATGGCTAAACGATCATTATTTTGTTCCCTATGGGGCCAAGCTGGTTTAGAATGCGACCTAACTCTATTGGCTCCAATAGTCTTTTGGTCGTAGTTATTTACAATGTTATTTGAGTTAAATAAAGAGACAGATATGTCCGATAAAAAACCTATTCGCTACGCATTTTTGCAAATTCCTAACTACTCCATGGTGACCTTTTCATCCGCTGTGGCCAGCCTTCGTGGTGCTAACTACATTAGCAAAAAAGAGTTGTACGAATGGGAAGTGGTTTCAATGAACGGCACGCCGGTAACAGCCAGTGTTGGTTTTGAAGTGACACCCACCTTGCACGTAAACGACCTCAACCTTAACGGCCTAGAGGCATTAATCGTCTGTGGTGGCACCTACATCGACCGTGCTTATGATAAAAGCACCCTCGCATTTCTTCGTAAAGTTGCCAACGCCAAAATTGCCATAGGTTCAACCTGCACCGGCAGCTATTTATTAGCCTCCGCAGGCCTACTGGACGGATATAAAGCCACTATCCACTGGGAAAACCTTGCCAGCATGCGTGAGGAGTTTCCTAACGTATTAATGTCGTCTAACTTGTTTGCCATAGACCGTGACCGCTTCACCTGCTCCGGTGGCAACTCGTCGTTAGACATGATGTTGCAGTTTGTAAGTAGTCATCATGGCCCAGAGCTGGCAGCTGCGGTGTCTGAAATGTTTATTATGGAACGTATCCGCGACCATCACGACACCCAGCGCATTCCATTACGCTTACACTTAGGCAACAGCCAACCCAAGCTTATTGAAGCCGTAGCCTTGATGGAAGCTAACCTTGAAGAAACTATTAGCTTGGATGATTTAGCGCAGTATGTGGGCGTGTCTCGCCGCCAGCTAGAACGGTTATTCCAGAAGCACCTAAAGTGTGTGCCGTCTCGCTATTACTTAGAACTACGCCTAAACCGTGCGCGCCAACTGCTGTTACAAACCAACTTGTCCATCATCGACGTATCACTGGCCTGTGGTTTTGTATCAGCCCCGCATTTTTCTAAGTGTTATCGCGACTTTTTTGGCATTCCACCACGGGAAGAGCGTCGCCGCTTCTCACCAAGCCAAAGCGTTAAGGCTGCAGAAGAATCTGCGATCGTGGAGCCCGAACCTGGCGTGTCACACTAAGTTATCATGTTGAACCAGCACCATTCTAGGCTCCTAGAATCGCCATGGCTAACTCGCTACCAGGAATTTCTAGAGTAGCAAGCCAAACGATCATACCAATCAACGCCGCTGCCGTAAGCAAATACCAAACCAAGCTAAATACAATGCCGTAGGTATCAAGTTTGTGCTTGGGGTCGTAATCAAAACTGCGCCAATCAGATAACAAATCAACCAACCCCATAATGCCAAAAAAGCCTATTAGCGCAAAGCCATGAGTAAAGCAGTAGAGGATAAGCAACGCGGATATGACCACTAAACCGACGTAGATAAAGCGGCTGCGACCCGAGTAGACTAAGGCTTTAACCACACGGCCGCCATCTAGAGGCAACACTGGCAGCAAGTTAACCAAGTTGAGCAACGCACTCACAGAGGCTACCAACCCCACAAAGTGGCTTTCGGTCAGGCTATAAGTCACAAAAAACACCAGTGTCATCACTAAACCAAACACCGGCCCCATCATGGCAATATATAGGTCCTGCCAATGGGTTTTAGGCTGTTCACCTACGGCAATACCACCCACAAAAGGAATAATATAAATACCTTTAGTGGGAATACCAAAATGTTTCATGGCCCGAATGTGGCCATATTCATGGAACATCAACACGGCCAGCAAGGTCGCAGCAAATTCAAAACTCAGCAGAATAGTCCACCCCGACAGGGCCATCCCGATCAAGGCTACCTTAACCACTTTAATGCTTTTGAATAGCTTGAGGCCAATGCCCATCATAATGGCTAAACGGGCCCTACCTTTGGGTGCTGGCATTTGTTGTTGCATGTTATTTATCCTTGAAGGCTTAACCGCGACGGCGGCGGCGTTTCTTTTCGCCACTTTCCGTGTCTGCTTTAACTTCTTTGATGGCTGGCAAAGTCACCACTTTTTCTAGTTCTGGAAAGGCATCAACCTTATTTGGAAATGCCATGGCATCAATAAACAGCTGTTGGAAATCAGGTTCTACTGCGGTTTCGATTTTCTCTACACTACGTACCACTTGCTCAATTTCTGCCCGCGACTCTTCGTTAAGTAAGGCGATACGCGCACCAGTGCCCGCCGCGTTACCGGCCGAAGACACCTCACCTAAAGCACAGTCTGGAATTAAGCCTAATACCATGGCATATTTTACATCGATGTGACTACCAAAGGCACCGGCAAATCGAATACGATCTACTTTGTCAACTTGCTGGTATTGCATTAGCAGCTTCACACCCGCGTACAAAGCGGCTTTAGCCAGCTGAATAGCACGAATGTCATTTTGCATAATCTTCACCGCACCACGAGTTTCTGTGGCGGGCATAATTTCGTAAGAATAGGTACGTCCGTCGGCTTGAATACGCGGGTTAATGTCGGCCATCGCACCATCCACTACACCGTCCTGGTTAATGACGCCAGACAAGTACATTTCGGCCACAACTTCGATGATGCCAGAACCACAAATGCCAGTAATACCTGATTTTTCCGTCGCTTCATCAAACCCGGCTTGATCCGACCACAACTCGCAGCCAATGACCTGAAAGCGTGGCTCTAAGGTGACCGGATCTATACGAATACGTTCTATCGCGCCGGCTGCAGCACGCTGGCCAGAGCTAATTTGTGCGCCCTCAAAGGCTGGGCCTGTGGGGCTAGAGCACGCCACTAAACGATGGCGATTGCCTAACACGATCTCAGCATTGGTACCTACGTCTACCAACAAGGTCATTTCATCATGGTTATAAGGTTGTTCGGCTAATATCATGCCCGCCGTATCGGCGCCTACATGGCCAGCAATACAGGGCAACAAATAGGCCCTCGCCTGGGGGTTTAGCGCAACATCTAGGTCGCGGGCTAAGGTATTAACGGCCATATCTGTAGCCAAAGCAAATGGTGCCCCACCAAGTTCTACCGGGTTAATACCCAATAACAAGTGATGCATAATAGGGTTAGCCACAAAGGTGATTTCTAATATATCGGTGGTTTCACACTGCACTTGTTTAACTAAGTCTTTAACCAGGCCGTTGAGTGCTTCACGCACCGCATGGGTCATGTCGACTTCACCACCCGGATTCATCATCACGTAAGACACGCGACTCATGAGGTCTTCGCCAAAACGAATTTGTGGGTTCATGACGCCAGCACTGGCCACCACTTCACCACTAGACAAATTACACAAATGTGCGGCAATGGTGGTAGAGCCAACGTCTACGGCAATACCAAACACGTTTTCTTTGAGACCCGGCCAAATGGCTACAATTTGCTCGCCCTGACGCACAGCCACCGTTAGCGCCCACTTTCCTTCTCGTAATATGGATTGAATAGTCGCCAACAGTGCCACATCGTAACTGAGATCAAGCAATTGCCAATCGGCTTCTAGGGCATTTAACAACCGGCGCAGATCGCCTGACGGATCGTGCATGTCAGGCTCTTGCACTTCCACGTAGTACAAGCGAACCAAAGGATTGATGTCGATATCATGGTGTTCGGCATCCTTACGCACCATTTGATGATGCACTTGGCTCTCTGCGGGCACATCCACAACGATGTCGTTCAATACCTTGGTATGGCAACTTAGTCGGCGTCCCGGTTTCAGCTCTCGGCGTTCGGCAAACTTAAGCTCCGGTGCGGTAATGGGTTCTAAGCTGTCCTTGCCAGAGGTAATACCAAACTTGGCAAATTCACCTTCGCTAACCAATATTTGACAGCGACCACAAATACCACGGGCGCCACACACCGAATCGATATCCACATTGAGATAACGTGCCGCTTGTAACAACGGCGTCCCCACAGGGAAACGACCGCGCTTGCCGGAGGGTGTAAAAACGACTAAAGCATCATCAGTATGTGTTGGACTCATAGGGCCATCTCAATGTTGTGTGGTGGTTGGGTTAGATAAAAAAGGAGCCATGAGGCCCCTTTTAGATAATTCTGCTATCGTCAGCGCAGCTTATGCGCTACGACGACGGCCGCCAGTACGGCCACCACGTCCAGTGGCGGCAGCTGGGTCACGGTAAGCTTTAATCCAGTTTTTACATTCTGGGTCATAGCCCATCATCAAGTTACCGCCGCGCACACCTAGCATCACTTCTTCGTGCATCGGGTTGATGATAGCAGAGGTCATACCAGAGGCAATAGCACAGGCTATAAACGCACAGTTTACGCCGTTACGATTGGGTAAACCGAAGCTAAAATTGGATGCACCACACGTGGTATTAACTTTAAGCTCTGTGCGTAGGCGATGTACAAATTCCATCACTTGGCGGCCAGAGGTGTTGATTGCGCCAACAGGCATCACTAAAGGATCTACCACTACGTCTGACGCTGGAATACCGTAATCAGCAGCCCGCTCAACAATCTTTTTGGCCACTTCAAAACGCACGTTAATGTCTTGCGAGATACCAGTTTCATCGTTAGAGATGGCAACCACGGCAGCGCCGTACTTCTTAACCAATGGCAATACACGATCCAACGACTCGTCTTCGCCGGTGACCGAGTTCAAAAGCGCTTTACCTTTGTACACAGCAAGGCCTGCTTCTAGTGCTTCAATAATGGATGAATCGATACATAAAGGCACATCAACTAGTTTTTGTACCAGCTGAATGGTTTTGGCTAAAATGGCGGGTTCATCGGCGAGCGGTATACCGGCGTTGATGTCCAGGATAGTGGCGCCAGCTGCAACCTGTGCTAAAGCATCGGCCTCTACGCGGCTAAAGTCGCCATTTTTCATTTCTTCGGCGAGTAATTTACGGCCGGTAGGGTTAATGCGTTCGCCGATTACGGCAAACGGGCGATCAAAGCCAATGACAACTTCTTGGGTAGCGGAGCTGATGATAGTATCAGTCATGGGTGTTTCCTGCTTTAAGGTCTAATAAAGGCTAGTTGCCTAGCCCAAAACATAAAATGTGGGTGTACTTACGGCTTAACGGTAAAACTTTTACCGCTTAACTCAAATTGGCCATCTTGCACTTGATACATCCACGCTGCAGACTTCTTTAAGCCGCCTAATGGATACAGGTGACACTGATGAATCAAACAGTCGGGATCGTTATGCATACCGGTTACTAAGTCGCGCATAAGCTGGTTCGGCTCCGACGACGGGGCGTTAACATATTTGCCTAAAAATGAGTCTTTAAGGCCTAATTTTACCATATTCATAGGACTACGCGTTAAGAAGCGTACCGATGCACCCACACCACAATGGGCCGCATGGCGCATCAGCGTTTTAATGGTGGCTAGGCCTGGCACACCAATATGAATCGGCAGCTCGTTGCCAGCAGCACGAATGGCGCGCTCCCACGCAAAAATAGGTTCTGCTTCAAACACAAACTGAGTGGCTAAGTACAAGCTCATGTCAGTTTGTTTAGCGAAGTCGTTCTTCTCTTTAATAGCTAAAGCACAGTCAGCCGGGCTGATGTCTGGGCTGCCTTCTGGGTGCCCCGCTAAACCCATTTTTAAAATCCCGTACTTTTCAAACAAGCCTGTTTGTAGCACTTTCATGGAAGACCCAAAATCGCCCACCGGCGTGGTTACACCACCACCAATTAACAAACCTTCAGTTACGCCCGTTTCGCCTTGTAGGGACGCTAGGTTTTCTTCTAAGAACTTGGCAGACGGTATGGAACGTGCAGCAAAGTGTGGTACCGGATTAAACCCTTCGTCTTTAAGGCGACGCACAGTGGCTACTGTGTCGGCAAAGTCAGAACCAGGTAAAAAGGTAACATACACAGTACAACCTGGGCGTAAAAGCTGGCTAAAGTCGGCAACTTTGGCAGCACCGCCCGGAGTCACTTCTACAGTGGTTTTTTGCATCAAGTCAATTATGGCTTGTTTTTCTGCGACGGCATTTAGTGCCATAGGTACTTCTCCAAAAAAGAAAATAACACTGGTTTTGCAACCAATGATTCAGCTAATTATCGGCTATTTTTCAGCAACGCCGCCAGCTGCAACTAGCACGGCTAGGCGTTCATCTGTGTAGTCTGTTTGTATTTGCGTGACCGTGGCTTCTAGCACCGCTTCCAAGTCATCTCCACAGCTCGTGGTATCACGACGCCATTCCGACAAATACCCATCACTACCGTAAAGGCCCGCTCTCATTGCGGCTTTATCTACGGCTTTTTCAAAACGTTCTTCAAGGGGGCGCTTGGCGCTTTTTCGGCCTTGCTTAACGATAACTTGGGCGGGAATGTCACGCCACATGACGATGATTAGGTTGGCCATTTAATTACCTGCTCTGTGTAATTGCTATAATGCGTGCTCAGTTCTTGGGCCATTTGGCCGTACCCTGTTTCAACACGTTCATATTCCAAACCTAGCTTATCAGCCGCCGCCTCAGCAAAATGATCTAACTGTCGGTCGGGGTCTTGCACTAGGTATACCAGCTTTTTATAGTGCGCAAACATCAACTCAATGAGTTTTGGATGTTTGTTCAAGCCCATACCTTCCATGATGAGCTGTTCAAAATGCTTAGCCAGGTAATCAGTTAGGTAAAACGTACCTAACTCCTGCTCCGCCATGGCGGCGAAATTGTCGCTACCACTAAAAAATTCGTAACAGTGCGCACCAGACAAGCGTTGAATACCGTACTTATCCAGCACTTTGTCCAATCGCCCACCGGTACCACAATCCCCAAACGCAGCAAATACATGATCGTAATCTGCGGCATACGCCTGCAAGCGTTTTTCAACGGCCGCAGGAATCTGATCCGGCCGATTATGTAACTCGGCTGGGATTTGGGTGACTTTTAAATGTTGCCAGCCGTTACTCTTAGCAACAGCCATTACTTCTCGAGCGATGGCGCCGCATGTAATAATAAGCAGGCTAGCTGGCTGCATGGGTTACCCCACCAAGGCCTTAGGCTGCGCGTTTTTCAGCGATTAACTTCTTCGCTGTTTCTACGGCTACGGCAGCATCGCGGCAATAGGCGTCTGCGCCTACGGCTTCACCAAACTCTTCGTTAAGTGGCGCACCGCCAACTAATACTAAGAAGTCGTCACGAATACCTTGCTCTTTAAGGGTGTCTATAACCACCTTCATGTAAGGCATGGTGGTGGTCAATAACGCAGACATACCCAAAATATCGGGTTTGTGTTCTTCAAGCGCTTCAAGGTACTTTTCTACCGGGCAGTTGATGCCTAGATCGATCACTTCAAAACCAGCGCCTTCCCACATCATGGCCACTAGGTTTTTGCCGATGTCGTGAATGTCGCCCTTAACAGTACCGATAATCGCCTTGCCCACAGGTTCTGCACCTGTTTCGGCCAACAACGGACGTAAGATAGCCATGCCCGCTTTCATTGCGTTAGCGGCCATCAACACCTCTGGCACAAACAAAATGCCGTCTCGGAAGTCAACGCCTACAATGGTCATGCCCGCTACCAAAGCGTCGTTTAGCACTCGGCTAGGTGACCAACCACGACTGAGTAGTATGTTAGTACCTTCGGCAATCTCTTCTTCCATACCATCATAAAGATCGTCGTGCATCTGCTCACTAAGCTCTTCATCATTAAGGCTATTGAGGTCGAGGTCTTCTTCGTACTGATCATCGGACATTAGGTACCACTCCTGCAGGAAAATAACTGCCTAGTATTGACGATTCAACACATGGCGATGTAATGGCCGCTAGATTATCTAGGATGACCTTTTTGAGCTAACTCGACTACGACAAAGCATTATCGAAACGCGACCCATGTCGAATCTGCGACCCGCTTGGGAAGACGGCATCATAGCACGACCAAACCCTTGTGTTACTTGAGTATTACCCATGGTGCCTGAATCAAATTCAGGTAAATAATTTACCAAAGCAGCCCTTCAGACCACTAATTTGGCGCATACCCGCTAACAAGCGTATAAAAATTAGGCTAAAATACACGTCGAATTTGTCAGTCGGTATTTGAACAGGTTTCAAAACGGCTGTTTTACCCACCAACATGAGCTATCCCATCATGGCACACCTTATTGACGGCAAGCAGTTTGCTGCTAAATTACGTGAAAAAATGACCGGTCAAATCGCTTCTATAAAAGCAGACCACAACATCGTTCCCGGCCTAGCGGTTGTGCTAGTGGGCGAAGACCCAGCCAGCCAAGTGTACGTGCGCAGCAAAGGCAAACAAGCCAAAGAATGTGGCATTACATCTATTGAGCACAAGCTAGAAGACACCACATCAGAAAAGTTTTTGCTTAACTTAATTAATGACATGAACAACGACCCTGCCATCAACGGCATTTTGGTTCAACTGCCATTACCTAAGCACATCAATTCTGCCAAGGTACTAGAAGCCATTGACCCAGCAAAAGACGTAGACGGCTTCCACCCAATTAACGTAGGCATGTTATCTACTGGCGGCGAAGGCATGATTCCTTGTACTCCATTAGGTAGCCTAATGATGCTACAAGACTACCATGGTGACCTTACGGGCATGAACGCTGTTGTTGTTGGCCGTTCTAACATCGTTGGCAAGCCAATGTTCAACTTGTTGCTACAGCAAAGCTGTACTGTAACGGTGGCTCACTCGCGCACTAAGGACATTGAAGCCGTAGTTCGTGAAGCTGACATCGTAGTAGCCGCCGTAGGTGTTCCTGAACTTGTTAAAGGTTCTTGGATTAAGCCAGGCGCCACTGTAATCGACGTAGGTATCAACCGCATCGAAACACCAGAAGGCAAAACCAAGCTAGTTGGCGACGTTCATTTTGAAAGTGCCGAAAAAGTAGCTGGCGCAATCACTCCAGTTCCTGGTGGTGTTGGCCCCATGACCATTGCATGTTTGTTATACAACACAATGGTGGCTACATGTCGTCATAACAACGTTGAGTTACCTACTGCTTAATTACCGCACCTCATCGTCAAAAAAGGCTTCAATGGAGGCCTTTTTTGTACACGTTGGTGTCACTTCTATTTAGGCGTGTAATTCTCTCCCACAGAACACGCGCACATACGGCTTAACCGATTGTAGGAATAACCCATTTCATCCTGCCACTGGTTAAAACAATCCGACACCTTAGCAACATCACTTTTATTGGAAGGCTGATTGGCAATATCCGTGGCCCACTCATACCGTCAAGCCGGCTACCGGCCTGCTTCAAGTGCCGATAAAACCCCGCAAGATCGTGCTTAGGCCACTGCTGTAAAAACGCCGCATAGCTGCCGTGTAAACGACTCAGCTCGACAATGTAGTTGACTACATGAGGCACCGTCATTATCTTTTGTAAGTTACGGACGATGCGTGCATCCTTAGCAAATCCTTCTAACTGCTCTGGACTTAGTAAAATAATTTTTCCGGGATCAAAACCAAAAAATACCGTTTCAAAATCCGACCATTTATGGTCAATAACACGCCACACAAAGCCGGCCTGAAACACAACCTTAGTCATCATGGACAAAAAATCGGTCATCCGTTTGCTCAAGGAAACGTGGCGCAGACAAAGGCTCAGAGATTAAAGCATCAAGTCCTTATTCACCGTTTTTTTCGCGCTAACGCTTGATCGAGAATCGGTTCGAATTTTGGCATAATCATAGTCTCTTTGAATCGTCAAAGGCTCTCCAGTCTTTCCGGCGTAGGCCGGAATCTCTGCTAGCCTACTGAGATCTTGAATCAAGTTCAGGATGATGAGCTTAGGCTTAGTTCAGGATAACGCCCAGCACTCACACACAAAAAAGGCCTCAGAAGAGGCCTTTTTAACATGCTAAACGCAGTTTACTTGTCTCTTTTCCGAGTTTATTTATAAACAGGGAAACGTGCGCAAAGCTCAGAAACCTTACCACGTACTTCCGTGTTTAGGGCTTCGTCATCGATGTTGTCCATCACGTCACACATCCAACCAGTAAGGTTGCGAACTTCTTCAACACCAAAGCCACGAGTAGTAATAGCTGGTGTACCGACACGAATACCAGAAGTCACAAACGGGGACTGAGGATCGTTAGGAACAGAGTTCTTGTTTACAGTGATGAATGCTTTACCTAACGCCGCATCAGCGGCCTTACCAGTAATGCCTTTGGCAATAAGGTCTACCAACATCAAGTGGTTCTCAGTACCGCCAGAAACTATCTTGTAACCGCGAGACTGGAATACTTCTGCCATCACTTTAGCGTTGGCACAGACTTGGCCTTGGTATTCAGTGAAAGAAGGCTCTAGCGCTTCTTTGAAGGCTACGGCTTTAGCAGCAATAACGTGCATCAAAGGACCACCCTGCTGGCCTGGGAACACGGCTGAGTTCAACTTCTTCTCAATCGCTTCGTTAGCTTTAGCAAGGATCAAACCGCCACGTGGGCCACGTAGTGTCTTGTGAGTAGTTGTAGTGACAACGTCTGCATATTGCATTGGGTTAGGGTAATGACCTGTAGCGATCAAACCAGCAACGTGAGCCATGTCTACAAATAGGTAGGCGCCAACGCTGTCTGCGATTACGCGGAATCGAGCCCAGTCCATTACTTGTGAGTATGCAGAAAAACCAGCCACGATCATCTTCGGTTGATGCTCAGTAGCTAAACGCTGAATTTCATCGTAATCCAAGGTGCCAGCATCGTTCAAGCCGTAACCGATAGCGTTGTAGTTCTTACCAGAAAAGTTGACGTGGGAACCGTGAGTTAAGTGACCACCATGTGCCAAGCTCATACCCATAATAGTATCACCAGGAGAAACTAAGGCTTGGTATACAGCGGCGTTTGCTTGTGAACCAGAGTGAGGCTGTACGTTAACGTAGTCTGCGCCAAACAACTTCATAGCGCGTTCCATAGCCAACACTTCAACCTTGTCTACGTACTCACAACCACCGTAGTAACGCTTATGCGGGTAGCCTTCTGCGTATTTGTTAGTTAAGCCAGAACCTTGAGCCTGCATTACGCGGGTGCTGGTGTAGTTCTCTGAAGCGATCAACTCAACGTGATCTTCTTGGCGCTGCTCTTCTTCTTGAATACCTGACCAAATCTCCGGGTCAAAGTCACTAATACGGTCTGACTTGTTAAACATTACTTACTCCCAAAAAATAAACCCCACAACAACGGGGACATATAACGACAATACTTAAAAATCTCTACGACCAATGGATAATGGCCAAACTGAAAATATTTTCAATCATGCATGATAGCGGCTATGGCTAAGGCAACTTAGTTTGATACGACACTGGGTTGTGTGGCAGCGAATTCTCCACTTTCTAATAGTTCGATTGTAGCAAAGCTCACGTCTAATGGGGGAGATCTACATTATATTTGTTATTTGTTGAATCTATATTTCAACTGTCGTCGTAGTTATTTGTAAGGCAAGAAAATCTTGTCGTTAGCGTTACCCAAAACTAAAGGGAGACCCATGGAAAACTCTCAAAAAATCGTTGCAGCAGCCGCTCTTTCAAGTGTACTCGCGCTTGGCGTAGCCTTATCTTCAACTGCGACTGTAGCGGCAGAAAAAGAGAAATGTTACGGCGTTGCCAAGGCCGGCCACAATCACTGCGCAACCAACACATCATCCTGTGTAGGCCATTCAACTGAAGATGGTCAGAGCGATGCATTCATCGTACTTCCTGGTGGCGTATGTGAGCGTTTAACTGGCGGTTCTTTAGCATCAATGTAGTTAAACCGATGTGCCTGTCTAGGCCGTAAATTATCTAAACGGGAATTTTGCTTTTGCCTATTTTTTCTTCATACCTCGGAGTGTTCGACATGGCCTATTCAAGCCTACCCTTATTAGGCACGGGCATCGGCTTGCGGCAGCCCCATGTCGCCCATTTTATGGACTCAACAACAAGTATAAATTGGTTAGAAGCACACAACGAAAACTACCTTCAAGAAGACAGCAAGAGGCACTATCAGCTCCGCAAAATACGGCATAACTACGCCATTAGTTGTCATGGTATTGGCCTGTCGTTAGGCTCTGCCGACCCGCTAAACTTAGATCACATAAAGTCCTTAAAAGCGCTATTTGAAGACATAGAGCCGTGCTTATTTCTGAACATTTGAGTTGGATTTCCGCCGACGGCCGTTATTTTAACGACCTACTACCACTACCATACACACAAGAATCACTTGACCATATGATTAGTCGAGTGGACCAAACCCAGCCATTTGGGACGCTGGTTATTGGGACCGCCAGTTGTGGGGATTAATGATGTTAGTGATTCTGATTTATGGTGCCGGTCGCTGGTCCGTAGACCAGCTAATTAGGGACAAACAATAGCGCTTAACTACCCGATTTAACGATGAGCAAAACCATGTCACGGCTGCCCACCACTTTAACTTGGGTGCCAGCAGATAGGTTATTTTCTGACTCGACGCGCCACAGGGTGTCTCCCACTTGCATTTTACCCTGACCACCGGTCATTTCGTGAGTTAAGGGAAACTCGCGGCCTATTAACTGTGCCGCTCGGTCATTAAGCTCGGGTTGATCTGTGGTTTGATTAAAGCTCTTAAAGCGGTACCAAAACCATACCGAGCAAAGCAAGGCTAATACCGCAAACAAAGAAATTTGTTTCTGCCACGAAAGATCTGGCCAAATGTAAGTAATCAGAGCCACTTCCAAGGCGGCCATGACGGCCCCCAATAGAAACCCAGAAGCGCCTAATGCTTCACCAGCAATCAGTACAATTGCTAAAATTATCCAATGCCAGAACTGCATGGCTTCAAAAAATTCAATCATGACGTTTTACTACCCATGTCTTTAACGAGTTCACTGATACCTGCCACAGAGCCAATCACACTACTAGCTTCCAGAGGAATCATCATTACCTTGTTGTTATCGGATGCTGCTAGTTTACCTAAAGCATCTACATATTTCTGGGCTATAAAATAATTAATCGCGCGTGAATCACCATTTTGAATCGCTTCCGACACCACTTGGGTGGCTTTACCTTCTGCTTCGGCTAAGCGCTCACGGGCTTCAGCTTCACGCTTGGCGGCTTCTAACTGCCCTTCCGCTTTAAGAATTTCAGACTGCTTTTGGCCCTCAGCCACTTTTATAGCTGCTTCTTTTTCGCCTTCGGCTTCTAATATTTGAGCACGTTTTTCACGCTCGGCTTTCATTTGGCGGGCCATAGCCGTCACCAAATCTTGCGGAGGTGCAATGTCCTTAATCTCGATACGCGTCACCTTAACACCCCATGGGTCGGTAGCGTCATCAACCTTAGCCAACAAGCTGCCATTAATGCGTTCGCGGTTAGACAACATTTCGTCCAACTCCATAGAACCCAACACCGCACGAATATTGGTCATCACCAAAGTTTGCATAGCTTTGTGCAAGTCGTTAATTTCGTATGCAGCTTTAGCAGCATCTTGTATTTGAAAGAAACACACCGCATCGGTCATGACTTGGGCGTTGTCTGACGAAATAATTTCTTGTGGATCCACATCCAACACCTGCTCCATCATATTTAACTTTTGGCCAATAGCATCGATGAAAGGCACCAATAAGTGTAAACCTGGAGTTAAGGTACGGGTATATTTACCAAACCGTTCAACAGTCCAGTTATGGCCTTGGGGCACCATACGAATACCTTTAAAGATAACCAATATGGCGGCCATGGTGAAAAACAGGGCCGTTAAACTTTGGCCTAAGTCAGCGATTGTCATAAACAAATCCTTGTGGATAAATGTGAAAGGTTAAGCATAGCGCTAGTTTGGCAAAAAAGCATGAATTATCCCACCTGATTTGTTTGGCTCACTGTTTCCTGAGTTAGGCGCCTGTGAGAGAATAACCACAGCTTGTAGTTTTTCTACACCAGACCTTACTCAAGGAATACCCATGTCAGATAGCTTGTCGATTAGTGCTCACCAAAACGAACTCACCGCTCACTACGCTAAGGGTGCAGCCGAAGCATTAGCAGCCCTAAGCCGCAAACGTTCACGCGTGCACTGCATTACCAGCACCGTGGCTCAGGATATTTCTTCAGACGTGATTTTAGCGGTAGGTGCAGGCTCATGCTTTACCCTAGGTATAGAAGAAATTACCGAGTTAGTTGCAGTAACTAACTCCCTCGTGATCAACATTGGCACCTTGGACAACAACCGCAAAGCGGCTATACGCCCAGCGATTCAGGCCGCCAACGACTATTCCAAGCCTTGGATTTTGGACCCCGTTTCGGTGCATGCGTCTAAGAAGCGCTGTGCTTACGCCGTAGAGCTATTACAATTCAGGCCTCAGGTTATCCGCGCCAATGCCATGGAAATCAAAGCACTGGCTGGATCATCTAGCCCTATGGCAGCTCAAGAGCTGGCTCTACAGCAAGGTTGTGTGGTTGCGCAAACAGGCGAAACGGATATCGTCACTAACGGTGTTAAAACCATCATGATCGCCAATGGCCACGAAATGCAAACCCGCATCTCCGCCATGGGTTGTGCCACTACGGCGTTTATGGCGTGTTTTATGGCCGTAGACCACGATGCGTTTGACGCTGCGGTACAAGCGCTACTCACTATGGGTGTAGCGGCAGAACTAGCCGCCAACAAGAGCTTAGGTCCAGGCAGCATGCACATGAACCTACTGGATTCGCTCTACGCTATTAACCAACAAACCCTTACTCGCTATGGCCATGTGTTAGAGCTGGAACGCTCTAAGTAACATTAAAGGTAGATCCTACGTAGCAACCTAAATATTCAGCTAAGGTGAGCAAACGCGCCCTTGAGGTTAGCCACTTGCGGACTCTGGTTGAAATCACAACCGGCGGCAATATGGCCGAGGTGATGGGCCATTTGTTGCCGCGCCCGCTGTTGATCCCCCGCACTTACCGCTACTAGCAAAAGGCTATGTTCATCTCTGGCGCAGGCATTACCGCCGCCATGGCTATACATAGTGATAATGAGGGAGGTTTGAGAGATTAACCCCCGCAACGCATGCACAAACGGCTGGTTACCCGCCACTATTGCCAGCTGTAAGTGGAACTCACCAGACCGGCGTAAAGCCGTAGCCATATCGCCTTGATCTATAGCGCGTTGCTCTAGGTCTATCATATGCTGCAACTGCTCAACATCGCCTGCCGTGCACCGCTCGCAGGCCAAGTTCACCACGGCCAGTTCGATGGTGTGGCGAGCCAATAAAATCTGTTGTGCCAAATCAGGGCTTGGCGCTGCCACAAAAGCCCCTCGATTTTTATGAATTTCCACCACTTGTTCAAGCTGCAAGCGCTGAAGTGCCTGCCTAATCAGTGTTCGGCTTACCCCAAACAACAACGTAAGCTCGACTTCATTAAGCTTGGTACCCGGAGCAAGGCGCTGTGACAGGATGCCGTCGAACAACTGCCGGTAGGCATCCATTGGCGCATCTTGTTTCATCAACAATTCAGACATAAGCTTTAACTACCGCGGTAGGTGGAGTAGCTGTAGGGCGACACCAATAACGGCACGTGGTAGTGCTCCTCTGCTTCAGCAATACCAAAACGTAGGGTTACATCACTTAAAAACGCCGGTTTAGGCTGGGCTACGTTAGCTTGGGTGAAATAGGCGTCTACACCAAACTCAAGCTCGTATACGCCTACGCAGAACGACTCATCTTGCAACAAGGGCCCATCGCAGCGGCCGTCGCTATTGGTTATTTGTTGGCTTAATAACTGTCGCTGACCCTCCACTATACGGTAAAGCGTTACAGACATATTGCTGCCCGGCACACCTTGGGCGGTGTCGAGTACATGTGTTGTTAAAAATCCCATAATACTGCTCCTTTTTTAGCCCAATTTGCGTTTATTGAGTGTTTGCGCCGTCGGAAATCCAACGACCTAACTGGTCACGCTCGTCTTGAGTCATGCCCGTACTATTGCCTAAGGGCATAATGCGGCTCGCTACCGATTGTAAATAAATACGATCTTTATAACGCTTGATCTCGTCGATGGAATCGAATATTAACCCTGCAGGCGCTGTAGAGAACGCCGCATGGGAAGGCGTAGCCGAATGACAAGTCGCACAGTGTGTGGCCACAATGTAATGGGCTTGTTGCGCGGTTACAGGCGCCACCACTTCGGCTTGTTGAGTAGACTTGGCGGTACTAGACCCCGGAACTTGTGGCACGGTGACATAGGCCATCACCAATAAAGCTAACACGGCCGCGGGCAAGGCCCACAAAAACTGCTGGCTATTGTGACGGGTGTTAAAATAATGGCGTACCACCACGCTCACAAGCGACAGCCCTAGTAAAATCACCCAGTTCCACTCATGCCCGTAAGTGCTTGGGAAATGGCTACTCACCATGATAAAGATCACTGGTAAAGTAAGGTAATTGTTATGGCGCGAACGTAACAAACCATTTTTAGGTAATGCTGGATCCGGTGCTGTGCCAGCCTCTATGGCGCCTACTAAGTTTCTCTGAGCAGGCATGATGATATAGAACACGTTGCCCACCATCATCGTACCGATCACCGCCCCTACGTGTAGGTATGCTGCTCGGCCTGTCATAAACTGGCTAAACCCCCATGCCACTAATACCAAGAATACCATTAAGGCAACGCCCAACAGCAAAGGCTGATGACGTAACGCACTCTTACATAAGAGGTCGTAAACGCACCAACCCATTATCAAACTACCCAAGCCAATGACCACGCCTGCAGCAGGCGAAACAGGTGAACCGGGCAAAATCAAATAGGTTGCGGCGTTAAGGTAATACACCACACTGAGCAACAGCACACCAGAAATCCACGAACTGTAGGCCTCCCACTTAAACCAGTGCAAATGTTTTGGCATAGTGGCTGGCGCTAACTTGTATTTTTGTAGGTGATAAATACCACCGCCATGTATAGCCCATAACTCACCAGCCAAATCTTGATTTTTTACTTGGCGATCTAGGTTGTTTTCTAACCATACAAAATAGAAGGAGGCACCAATCCAGGCGATACCAACAATGACATGCACCCAGCGGATGATTAGGTTCAGCCATTCTAATAAATGAGCTTCCATAATTACTCTCTATTCGTGGTTATATTATTAATGAGTTCGGTCACGTCTAGCTGCGCGCATTGGTCTTCACTAAACATCACTTCATTAAGGTTATTGCCTTCTCCAGCGCGGTCGACCACCAAAAAGTCTTGTTGTGGCGCCAAGATCAACAACGGATGATGCCATACGCCAGTGCCGTAATTCACACCCTGCTTGCCGTTAGTGACAAAGGCCTTCAGATCGGCTAGTTGAGGCTCTGGCCCAGCCTTAGCAACCACCACCAAAAATGGCGTATCGCTCAAGGGCATAAACGCTTGGCTGCCTAACGGGTGGCGCTCCATCATATTAATAGCAATAGGCATGGGCCTGTTTTTGCTACTGAATATGCTGATAATAGCATCATCGTTAGCCTGATCTGTACTCACCGTTGCTAGCTTGTGGTGGCGCCAGGTAAACCCTTGGTTAATCCCAAACCCATCACCGGCGTGGGCTTCGATAACGTCGCCAAAACCTGCAAATGCTTGAGCGGTTAAGGCTTCTATAACAAGTGACTGAGCCATTAGGAGGCTTCACCTTGGGCCACAACGTGACCTGAGAGCCGCCCCTTAATACGTAAACGTGACACACCACCATCGGGGAAAATATTTAACCGCACATGGGTCACAGGCCCAAGGTCAACCACTTCATTGCTGTAACCGTGGATATGATCCTTGCTTAGCTTTTGCGACGGTAAGAGTTCTGACCAGTACAAACTTTGGGCAGCCATTTGTTCATCACTGCCGCCTTCTACAAAGGCCGCTTGAATAGAGCATGAATCGGGGAAATTACCTTTAAAGTGAGCTGTGTCCACTTCAATTTCACTCACGGTACCGGCATGGCCCAAGGCAATAATCACCCAGTCAAAACCCGGAATACGGCGGCGGGCGGTTTCCCAGCCGTCTCCCATGTTAATGCCACGGCCTGGAGCTAAAATATTGTCCATGGTGCCAAAATGTTCATCACTACATAACAAGGCACGGCCGCCGTTGCCCATGGCGGCAAGGTCAACTAAATCGTTGGCCTGCCCAGCCCAATCTTTAACCACTTCGCCATAGATACGTAAACGTGCAACACCCCCGTCTGGGTACATGTGGAAACGCACATGGGTAAATACATCGTTGCAGTTAATAGCTTGAATATGATGGCTGTCGCCTCGCAAGTTTAACGCTGCTTGCACTTCGCGCCACTGAGTGTCCTCTGTTGGGTCGCCATCTGCAAGGTAACAAGCTTCTAATGACACACTGGGCGCGTAGTTACCAGTGAAAAAGCTGGTATCAATGTTAAGGCCACGAATACGGCCCGGCAAACCTAAACGCACGGTGCAATGGTCATGCCCTTGTTGACGCTTGCGGCGCGATTCCCAGCCGTCCATCCACTTACCGTTGTCGTCATACACGCCTTCTTTCCACACAGGGTCATGGTTTTGTAACATGCGGTTCATGTCGGCAAAAAAGTCGTCTGTGCAGTGAATGGCTTCGGCACCTAAACGCGCATCGGCCAAATTGGTCATGCGTGCGTATGGGTTATGTGGGCGTTGTTCTGTGGTTTGGGTCATAAAAAATCCTAAATAATGCGACTACATATCGGCCAAACGAAAGCTGGCGATTTTGTTAATTTCTGTGAGGGCTTGGGCAAACTCAGCTTCAGCACTGTTATCAATACGGCTTTCAAATGCGGCTAATATTTGATGCCGGTTACTGCCTTTCACGGCTTTAATAAAGGGAAAACCAAACCTGGCTTTATAAGCATCATTCAATTGGGTAAAGCGCTCAAACTCAGCTGCTGAACACTCACTAATGCCTGCGCCAGCCTGTTCAGACGTAGACGCTGCAGTAAGTTCACCCCGAATAGCAGCCTTACCGGCTAAATCTGGGTGAGAACAAATAAGAGCTAGCTGTTGCTCCTTAAGTGCACCCAACATCACGTTTTTAAACGCGATCAACAGTGCTGAAGACTGATCCAAGTCAACGGAAACACCGCCATCAAACACCCCTTCGGCAACCCAAGGCGAGTGCTCGTACAGGTCTTTAAAGTGTTCAACAAACGCACTGCGTGACAACTGGCTTGGCGTACAGCTAGCTAAGTCTGCCATTTTATTCGCCTCCATAAGGATGGTGCTGCTGCCAATGGCGAGCAATATCAATGCGGCGAGCACACCAAACGTCGTCAAACTGGCCTATGTACTCTAAGAAGCGTTGAATGCCTTTAAGCCGAGCTGGTCGACCCAACAAACGGCAATGCATACCAACAGATAACATCTTAGGAGCTGAGGCGCCTTCTTCGTAAAGCACATCAAAAGCGTCTTTTAAATATTGAAAAAACTGTTCGCTGGTGTGGAACCCCTGTGGCGTAGCAAAACGCATGTCGTTAGTGTCCAAGGTATAAGGAATCACAAGATGAGGCTCGCCCTTGCCATTTAAACCACGGCTCCAAAATGGCAGGTCATCACTATAGTCGTCTGAATCGTAAACAAAGCCACCCTCTTCCATTACCAAATCACGGGTATTGGGGCTATTACGCCCTGTATACCAACCTAAAGGGCGTTCGCCGGTGACTTGAGTCAGGATCTCAATAGCTTCACACATGTGCTCACGCTCAAGCTGTGGATCCATGTATTGGTAGTCGATCCAACGTAAACCATGGCTACAGATTTCGTGGCCATGTGCGTGCATTTCTTGCACTACTTCTGGATGGCGTTGAGCCGCCATGGCAATAGCAAAGACGGTAAGCGGAATGTCGTTTTTTTTGAACAGCTCCAAAATACGCCAAACACCAGCGCGGCTGCCGTATTCGTAAATAGATTCCATGCTTGGGTGGCGCACACCCTGATAAGGTTGCACCCCAATAATTTCAGATAAAAATGCTTCTGACTCGCTGTCGCCATGTAAAACACAACGCTCGCCGCCTTCTTCGTAATTAAGCACAAAAGACAAGGCCACACGGGCTTTGTTGGGCCATTCTACTTTAGGAGGCTGGCCATTATAGCCAATCAAATTTCTGGGATATGTTTCGGTCATGGTACCTTTTTCTACATTGTACATAATATTGTATACAATATAAGTGAAACCGAGACAGAATGCCACCAATACAGCACTAGAGAACAAAACCCACCACCATACTGATATAATGCCGTACATACTCTTTACCAACATTTACCTGAGCAACTATGTCATTTTCAAACCTTGGATTATGCGAACCCCTTCTACAAGCAATCGAAGGTTTGGGCTATACGTCTCCTACACCTATTCAAAAACAAGCTATACCCACCGTTATTGCGGGTAAAGACCTCATTGCGACCGCTCAAACGGGTACTGGTAAAACCGCTGCTTTTGTTCTTCCGATATTGGAGAAGTTTAACCAAGATCGTAAACTACGTGGCAAACGTATACGCGCGCTTATTCTCACCCCCACCCGTGAGTTAGCCGTGCAGGTGGCTGCCAATATTGCAGACTATGGCAAACACTTAAATCTAAGCTCTATGGCCGTATATGGTGGCGTTGATACCGAACCACAAAAACAACGCCTGATCGAAGGCATTGACATATTGGTAGCCACACCAGGCCGACTACTGGACTTGGCCCACCAGCGGGCATTACATTTTGACGAATTAGAAGTTCTGGTATTAGACGAAGCCGACAGAATAGTCGACATGGGTTTTGGTAACGAAGTGAATAAGATTATTGACCGCCTGCCCCAAAGTCGTCAAAACCTGCTATTTTCCGCCACCATGAGCGACGAAGTGCGCCACCTTGCTGATGGTTTTTCAGACAACGACATGAGCCAACCGGCTATTGAAATAACCGTCTCACCAAAAACCACCACAGCACCGAATATCGACCAGTGGCTAATCACGGTAGATAAAGACAGAAAATCTGCTCTACTTAGCCATCTTATCAACGATCAAAAATGGGACCAGGCGCTCATTTTTATCGAGAAGAAGCACGGTGCGGCCAAGCTGGTAGACCAACTAGCAAAACGCGATATAGCAGCAGACGCTATTCATGGTGACAAAAGCCAAGCCAGTCGAGAAAAGATTTTAGCTGATTTTAAATCTGGCAAACTAAAATACCTAGTCGCCACAGGCGTTGCTGCCCGCGGTATCGATATTGGTGAGCTTAGCCGGGTGGTAAATTATGACTTACCGTTTAAGCCAGAAGAATACATTCACCGTATTGGTCGCACAGGCCGTGCTGGAGCCTCGGGCGAAGCTATCTCGTTTGTGGCATGGGGCGACTTTAAAAACCTGTGCGCCATAGAAAGCCGCTTAAACCATATTATCAAGCGCAAAGAGATTGAAGGTTTTGTTGTTAGAAAGGTAGTGCCCGTTTCAATTTTGAATTACATACGCAAGAGTAAGCCGCCTCAGCCCAAAACCACGCACCGGACTAAAAGCAAACCCACAAGCGATGCACCAGACAGAAACGCAAACAATGGGCCAGCAACGCGACAGAACAAACATATTTGGGGTTAGCTGCGACCAAAAGGCACTTAACCTTCTTGTCAGCGTGTAATCTAGCTGTAATTATGTTTTGGATCTAAGTAGTTGGAAATTTATACTTTTCATTATTATGTTCCTTATAAATTACTGGGGCAGTTCTTCAGCGACCAGTATTAATCTGCCTAATCAGCTCGATGCTATTCATGGCCTGAGTTAACAGTGCCCATCCACCCATTTAAAGTCTAGTTCAGTTGCTGTACTAAACATAAATCAAGCTGGTGTATATTGTGGCGACTAGTTTAAAAACTGAGTGAATAGTTATTTCGGAACTGTGAGGCTTAACCACATAAATTAGGCTATCGGCACAAGATACTATCTGGGTAGAATGTGTTGTATGAAATCTGATACTACAAATAATTCTAAAATCACACTTGGCTTGTCGGCTCTGGCTGACCTATGGTTGGCTCAGCTAAGGCAAAGGTGCCCGCCCGATTGGTGCAGCTTAATACCGGCGTTGGATTTGAAAAAGCCTGACCGAATGTTAGCGCCAAAAAGTCTACCAGTATTATGTTATTTGTCACAAATGGCAAAACAGGCCCCTGAAGAAAACCAGCCTTTAATCGAACGTATGATCGATAGTAAATCTAATTTACATTTCAATCAGACGTACTCCGAAGAAGATTTTGGTGAAGAATTTTTACAGCAATATGGGTGGATAAAGTTTCTAGGCCCCGATGCATATTGGCATAGCGATGTGTTATCAAGTGGACTAGTTCTTTTTGGTGATAATGTTACCTACCCTGAGCATTGGCACGTGGCGGAGGAATTATACTTTCCACTCAGTGGAACCGCTGAGTGGTATCACGAAGAAAAAGGCTGGCAACATGTTGCCCCTTGTCCACTAATTTATCATGCCAGTAACATCAAACACTCAATGCGCACATCAGGTGAGCCACTGCTGGCTTTATACGTTTGGCGAGGGGGCAACCTTATACAGAAATCGAATATATAGATCGATCTTTTAATTTAACTTATCTACGTCCATGCCTGTCCTAAGCAGTCTGCATGTCCATTCTACAAGTACCTGCTGGACATTTCTTGTGCCTAGCTAAATGTGCCTACAGCAATACCTACAATACTTCCAACAGCGCCAGACATACCATAACGAACTTAATTCGTAAGTGTAAGAATAACACCAGAGCCTGGACTTAAAATTATCATTGTAGCCACAACAAAAACAGCAAATAATTATTAGAGCGCGGCACTACTAATTATTCTTAACTAAACCTTCCACTCCCAACGCTTTGAAAAGTATAGGCGTTTATTTTGGAATTTCCATCTCGGTTACAAAAAAGAGTGCCTGCCGCTCTTTAGTTCTAATAGTGGGCTATGCTGTGAATCTATATAAGTTACTTGCCACCACCCTTAAAACGAAGACCTAGGCCCACTCAAAAACTGCAGTTCTTCAGGGGTTGAAGTTCTACCTAACAGTTTATTACGGTGTGGGTATCGGCCAAATTGATCAATGATAATTTTGTGCTTAAGCTCAAATTCGTAGTTATTTTCTAACCCTGGTTGATTAAACAATTGTTCGGCTTGTTGATGTATTTTTGCCGATTCACTGTGCATAAACGGCATGTACAAAAAAGACTTTTGTTGCGGCAACATATCTGAATCATGCCCTGCAGTTATAGCAGCTTGGGCCAAGGTAAGCGCTTGGGCATCGTATGCGAAGGCCTGGGCAGAATTTCTAAATAAGTTGCGCGAAAATTGGTCCAGCACAATGACTTCGGCTAACCGCCCTAATGGTTTTTGGCGCCAGCTTTCCAACTCTCCTGCACTTGCGCACTGATGAAGGTAGCCAAACCGGCGTTTGAGCATTTTGTCGAACTCTAAGTCTTTAATAAACCAATTACGTGGTGCTATTTCTGTGTACCAAAACTGCAATATATCGCTGTATGCCATATAAATTTTCTCTCTCTTAAACTAACTGCTTGTAACCTAATTCATTGGCCTGCTGGGCTTGATTGATTATTTCTTGGTACGGATATAGCCCCGTTATCACCTCAACTGGCCCCATCAACAACTGCTGCCGTATTGATTTTAGCGCCGGGTCTAATGCGGCTGCCGCAAGACCGCTTCTAAGCTTGCTCAGTGTCGCTGGTGACGTAGCCAAACTGGTAACGTAAGGCAACCCTAGCGTACTTTGTGTGTGAGTTAAAACACGTAAGTTGGCTATCGTGGCTGGTGCATGGGTTTGCAATAAGCCATAAGTGACACAATCAACAGCGCAAACATCGGCCTCGCCGTTTGCCACTAGGACCATGCTCTGCCGGTGTGCTCCTGAGTGAACCACCTCAGAAAAAAACCGTTCACCGCCTGCGAGAGGTGCAATAAACCGTCTTAAAGCGTGATAACCAGATTGCGAATCCTCGCTATTTACTGCTAGCCGTGTGTATTTAAGTTGGCTGATATGGTTTGCGCTATTTTTTTTATGAACCAATACTAGGCTGCAGTAGTTGGGCCCTTTGGTGTAGGCCGTTTGGTAGCTTTGAGTAGCGACATATTGGACCTGATTTTGTAACTCGTGAGTCAACGGGTAACCACAGGTTTGGCTCAACAACAGGTTAGGTTTACGCCAATGGGCATAGTAGTTCTCTGGTTCAACCAACAGATTAGGTAGGTCCCCAGCACTCAAGCCTTGAGCCAAGAGGTGTTGGCGCAGAGACTGCCACCAAGCACTAACCACCGCCTCCAACTCAGGCATCTGATACATCGGGTATGCACAAATTAGCGCCAAGACCTATTCTCCCATCTCTTTAAGCAACTTATGTATCCAATCTTTCAACTCATGAGACTGAACCTCAGCCGCCCGTATTAGCCCATCAAAATGGCCCGTTAACGTTTGCACATGGTCCGTGGTATTAAATACAAAATACATATGCCCAAGGTATACAGCGCAGCGCTTAGTACCAAAAATTGTGTAAGGTGAGGCGTAGTTGCGACTTTCATTAAATAAATATAGCCGCAATTTTGGATAAAGCTCATCGGCCACTTGAGCAAACCACTCTAATTGATCACGTCGATCTGTAACACTCAGGGTTTGCCACATGCCTTCACCGTTAGCAAAGCCTTCCAAGCGCTGTACCGACATACAAATTTCCAGATCACTACCCGGCTGTAGGGTCGCTTGATAACGTTCTTTGGTGGTTTCCATCACTTGCTCTAGGCTCACGTTTTCAAACTGGCCATATTCACAGGCCAATACAGCTTGGGTTTTAACCAAGTCTGGTAAATTAGCCGGCACATAACGAACTTTGCTACCCACCGCCTCTTTGTGCCAAAGCCTTAAACTGCCATCGGAAGGCAGCGGCAAACTTGGCGTCAATTGCAACGATTGGCTTAATATTTCTGCGCCAGAGCGCGCTTCACTGGTTAAACCAAGCAACCAATCCACACTAATCTGCAGTTTAGATGCAATCGCCATGAGAGTATCTACTCTAGGTAAGCGGTCATTATCTGTGGCTAACAATTGAGATAAGGTTGACCGGTCCACACCAATGGCTTGAGCTAGGCCTGAGCGTTTGATATTTCTGTTAGTCATGGCTTGTAAAAGCCTGCTGCGAAATATCTGCACACGGAATACCCTTTCTTGGCTGTTCATCATTTACCTCAATCGCCAGTAACATTTGTACCTAAACAACATATGTTGTACCAACACACCAAAATATTGAGAATGCGCAATAAGTGTCTATTGTCACAATGTAACCGCTAGGCTATCTTGCAACCCTTCAACAATCAAGCCTAAGCCTAATAGCCATGCAGCACACGTCAGAAACCAAACTGAGTCCACTATGGCAGCGTCATCACTGGCCCACTTGGGCATTGATGGTAGGCGTTTATGGGGCTTGGGTCATGTTAATGAATTACGCCAGTTTACTATCTTGGTGGTTGGTTTCGCCCCTTTGCGCGCTTCTGTTGTGCCTACATGGCAGCATCCAACACGAACTCATACACGGCCACCCAAGCCCATGGAAGCGCCTTAACGATGCCTTAGGCTGGCCACCGTTAAGCATGTGGATACCCTATTACCAATACCGCGACCACCATCTCTTACACCACCAAACGACTGTTCTAACCCAACCTGGGTTAGACCCAGAAAGCTACTATCACTGGCCCAGAAAATGGCACTCCATGGGGCGTTTAATGCGGAAATTGTGGCGGGTTAACCACACGTTTATGGGCCGCATGATCATTGGGCCGTGGCTGGTAATGGGGCTTTTTTTACACAGTGAAGTAAAACAGTTAGTCAAGGGCAAGCTTTACGACTGGAACAACTGGGGGCTACACCTTTTTTTAGTGAGCGCAATGATGATGTGGCTCCACAGCCAAGGGATTCTGTGGTGGCAATACCTGGTGTTTTGCGTATGGCCAGGTTTAAGTCTCACCTTAGCCAGATCTTATGCCGAGCACAGGCCCGGCGACAATAACCATGAGCGTTGCGCCATTGTGGAGGGCTCTTGGTTTACCCGCGTATTGTTTATGAATGTAAACATACATCAGGTGCACCACGAGTTCCCTCAGATGCCATGGTTTATGGTGTATGGACACTGGCAATGCCATCGCCAATCAATCCTGCAGCGTAATGGCGGTTATTATTACAGGAGCTACTGGAGCCTCATAAAACAAACCCTGTGGCGCCAAAAAGACAGCCCAATCTACCCAGAAAAATCGCATTATTGAGGGTAACAACACCAGAGCAAGTCTCTAGTTTTGAAGGCCATAACTGACGTTTACACCATACTCGGTTCAATCTGGGTGATTTATCTTTTTGGTCATCACATCCTAATAGTCTCATGATGCTGTGACCATGTGTTCCAAGCCTCTTGAGCCCTCTTTCGTACAGCGGCTTTATGCCCATCCACTGTTTGTTCCTTCACTATATCTGCTGCAGTGATTGACCCTAATGTTTTTGGTGGTTCGAGAACATAGAACGAACTCTTATTTTTACCGGCGGCGAGCATGGCGTCATTTGCATTTTCTGGTGTAAGTCCGTGTTCTAAAAATAAACAGAGTCTTATCAAATGCACGCCAACCGACTGGATACTTTGGCGATCATCTGAACCTGGGTGCTGTATGGCATAAGCATTCACATTTATTCATGATGTACCTGTAACCGCCTGACCGTCCATTGTAAGCGACCAATGGCCTATGACGAACGGCACTTTTATCATAGCAAACGATTGCGAAACAATTGCTCCTTTTATCAGTGCTAGTATAATGGCTGTTTAGTTTCTCCACTCGACCTTAGCCATGTTCTTAAGCAAGTCCACAGAATTTATCAACGGCGCTAAAGCCACTATTCCGTTAATCATTGGAGCTATTCCTTTTGGCATTATTTTTGGCACTTTGGCAGAACCCAGCGGCCTGTCCATCTTGGCTGCTATGGCCATGTCGTTATTTGTATTTGCAGGTTCATCTCAGTTTATTGCGGTGGGGTTATTAGCAGCGGGCGTGGGCCCGGTTCTTATCGTGGCCACCACCTTTGTAGTGAATTTACGCCACTTGCTCTATGCCACATCGCTGGTGGACAAGGTGAGTCATTTATCTCAGGCTTGGCGCGCCGTATTAGCCTTTGGATTAACCGATGAGTCTTTTGCAGCCGTTAACAGTCGGTATTTAGGCCGTTCAGACACGAAGCACGCCCACTGGTTCTTTTTAGGCTCGATAGTGGCTATGTATAGCAACTGGCAAGTGTGTACTTGGCTGGGTATTGGTTTAGGGGAGCTGTTCCCTGATATGACTCAGTGGGGCTTAGATTTTGCCATGTCGGTGACCTTTTTAGGCCTGGTAATCCCTTACTTGCGTAATAAACCCATGTGGTTATCGGTGATCAGCGCGGCGGCTTTTGCATTAGTGCTACGTGACTTACCACACCAGTTAGGTTTAGTCATCGCCGCCTTATCTGGCATTTGTATCGGCTACGCCAGCCAACAGATCGACATCCGCATTCGACTCGCAAAGGCAACGGCGGCCGCCACCGAGGAGCGCAAGTTATGAACGAAACCTTAATGATTACTGGCATGGCGCTGGTCACCTTTCCCGTGCGCTATATTATGTTTGCTATGGCGGGCCGCATTCGCTTCCCTCTATGGCTCAATCAATCACTCACCTTTGTGCCGCCAGTGGTATTAACCGCTATTATTGCGCCGTTAATATTAATGCCTAATGGCCAGCTTGATGTAAGTTTTGCCAACCCCTACTTTTGGGCAGCCTTAGTCGCTGGTGTCGTTGGGTTTTGGCGCCAGCATTTGCTCACAACTATTGTGGTGGGTATGCTCAGCTTTGTTATTTTTAAATGGATGATGATCTAATGAACCCCTGTGCATTATTTACTGACAGTGAATCAAACCACCTTTGGCTCACTGAATTCGAACGTCAATTTCCACAACTTAACATCCAAGATTGGCACAGCGTTGTTGATACTCAAGCGGTTGAATACGGTATTGTTTGGCAACCTAGCTCGGCTTATTTCCAGCGCTTCCCTAACCTAAAGGCGGTGTTTAATTTAGGTGCCGGCGTAGATGCCATACTAAGTAACCCTGCAGTGCCTGAACAGGTGCAAATTATACGTATAGAAGACGGCGGCATGGCGCAGCAGATGAACGAGTATTTTAGTTACTTTTTGCTGCATTACTACCGAGACATGGACCTGTACCAGCAACAACAAAAGCAACACCATTGGCAGGTTAATGCCGTTAAATCGCCTCAACAATTTAGAGTAGGCATATTAGGCTTAGGCCAGCTTGGTAGCCACCTGGCAGACCATTTAAAAGCTTATGGTTTTGACGTTGCCGGCTGGAGCCGAAGTAAAAAACACCTCGAGGGTCTGACCACCTATTCCGGCGATGATCAGTTGCAGGAGTTCCTCCAACGTACCGATGCCCTATGCTGTTTACTGCCCCTAACCCCTGCAACTCGGGGCATTCTCAACCATCAGCATTTAAGCCAACTACCAATGGGCGCAGTGGTAATTAATGGTGCCCGCGGCGGGCACATAGTTGCCGCAGACCTTATCAATTTATTGGATTCAGGCCATTTACGTGGTGCCGTGTTGGACGTGTTTGAACAAGAACCGTTAGATCCGCAACATGCATTTTGGCAGCACTCAAAAATACTATTAACACCTCATTGTGCCGCTCAGTCTGAACATCACGTCTGTGTGCAACAAATTGGTAGCAAGCTTAAGGCCATATTATCAAATCAACCTATTACCGGTTTAATCAACCGCAATACAGGCTACTAAACCATGACAAGTAGCAATCAACGCCTGAATCGTCGGTTTTCTGTGGCGCCAATGATCGATGTCACAGACCGGCACTACCGTTTTTTGGCACGACAACTCAGCCAAAATGCGTTGTTGTTCACCGAAATGATCACCACTGGCGCTATTCTTAACGGCGATCAAGAATACTTATTGGGTTATGCCGATGTAGAGCACCCAGTCGTTCTCCAGCTAGGCGGCTCTAATACCCAGGAGTTGGAACAATGTGCCCGCATTGGCGCAGACTATGGCTACGACGAAATAAACCTTAATGTCGGCTGCCCAAGCGATAAAGTACAAAACAACATGATAGGCGCCTGCCTTATGGCTCACCCGCAGTTGGTGAGCGACTGTATGTCGGCCATGATTGAGTCGGTAGACATCCCAGTTACCATTAAGCACCGCATAGGTATTGATAATGAAGACAGTTACGATGTGTTAGCCAGCTTCGTTGATCACGTCAGCCAAAGCGGCTGCGACACCTTCATGGTGCATGCTCGCAATGCCATATTGAAAGGTCTATCACCTAAACAAAATCGTGACATACCGCCCTTGCAATACGACAAAGTGTATCGCCTAAAAGCAGACTTTCCAGACTTGGAAATTGTCATTAATGGTGGTATCGATAACCTCGATGCCTGTAAACAACACCTGCAGCATGTGGATGGGGTCATGTTAGGCCGTGCCGCTTATCACAACAGCGCCTTGCTAACTGAGGTGGACCAACAACTGTTTGCAAGTCACCTAGCTGTTCCCGAGCGAAAAACTGCGGCCTTGGCCTACTTTACTTACATGCAGCAACAACACGAAAAAGGTACCTCACTACACCATATGAGTGGTCATATTATGGGTCTATTTCAAGGAATACCCGGAGCCCGTGCCCTACGCCGCCATATTAGTGATAATATCCATGGCACCAACGCCAACATACAAGTGATGTACGACGCATTAGACTTAGTTGAACTAGCGCCAACACCTACAAAAGAGATTGATGACCCACAATGAATAAACTACAACAGCTTAAAGCCATGACCACCGTAGTAGCCGACACGGGCGAATTAGAAGCCATTAAGCAATACCAACCACAAGACGCCACCACTAACCCATCGTTAGTATTAAAAGCTGCTCAAATGCCTGCTTACGCCCACTTATTAACTGAGGCTAAGCAATGGTCGGCCTCTCAAGGCGGTAACAGCCAAGTACAAATGGACAATACTTGTGATTACCTTGCAGTCGCTATTGGCAAAGAAATTCTTAGCGCTGTACCTGGCAGAATTTCTACAGAAGTGGATTCTCGTTTGTCTTTCGACACCGAAGCGACCGTAACTCGGGCGCTAAAAATCATTGATCTATACCAGCAACAAGGTATCGATAAAGACCGCGTATTGATTAAAATCGCCTCTACATGGGAAGGCATTCAAGCCGGAAAACAGCTTGAACAACAAGGCATCAACTGCAACTTAACCTTATTGTTTAGTTTTGCCCAAGCCATTGCCTGCGCCGAAGCGGGGGTTTATCTCATATCACCCTTTGTAGGCCGCATTATGGATTGGTACAAAGCGTCTATGAAGGTGGATGGTTTTGAGCCGGCAGAAGATCCTGGTGTTATTTCGGTAAGCAAAATTTTTGATTACTACAAACAACATGGTTACAAGACTGTCGTCATGGGCGCCAGCTTCAGAAACACACAAGAAATTGAACAACTTGCTGGTTGTGACCGTTTGACCATTAGCCCTGCCCTGATGCAGGATTTAGCAGACGACTCAGGCGAGCTTGTTCAACAGCTAAATGGCGAACAAGTGATTGAAGCGCAAGCTAAGCTTAGTTTAAACCAAGCTGATTTTCGCTGGATGCACAATGAAGATGCTATGGCCACTGAGAAGTTAGCAGAAGGCATTCGTAACTTCACTCGGGATCAGGAAAAGTTGGAAGCCTTGTTAGGCTAGATCACACACTGAGATTCTAAAACATCCACCAGGTTTTTAAACTCTTGGCGGTTTTTTTGGTTCATGCCCATCAGAGTACGGTGCGCCTCTAGTACTTTTTGTTGTACGCTGAGGTCAGAAAAGTCCCCTTCTGCCAGTTCTTGCATGGGCTCTGGGTCTTCATCTAAGTGCTTTACCAATACAAACACTTTTTCAAACCCCATGCTCAGCAATACGCGGGTAATGTTGTCATTAACAGACACCAAGGTGGGTACAAAACCCATTTGTTTTTTCATCCGAATAGACATTTTTGCCAGCATACCTAACGATGTCGAATCTATACCTTGAGTTTCGGTAAGATCTATTAATATGGTTTTAAAGTGGCGGCTGTTAAAGATGTTGTCTAAATACTGATCCAAGGCTGGGCATAAAGTGAGCCGTACATCACCCAAAAATTTCAATACGTGAGTACCGTCATGGTCTACTACTAAGATACGGCCTTTAAGCATGTTGCGTACCACACATATTTAGCAAAGCAATGTCATCGGGCACCGCATCGAGCTGGTCAAGCTGCAAAGCATCAACCAACCCGTCTAAACTACTGCCACCGAGTTTAAACATACTCCGTAGCTGGTCTTCTTTATCGGCCAACTGATCGCTGGGCAATACTTCAAAAATACCGTCAGAACTCAACAGCAAGTTAAAATCCGGTGCCATTTGCTGTTCCAAATCGGTATATTCCGCGTCTTCAAACAAACCCACGGGTAGGCCGCTGCCTATGCCTTGCAGATACTCAACTTCACCCTGTTGTGACAACAGAGGCATCGGCATATGGCCGCCCACACAGTAAGTTAGATGGGCGCTGTTACAGTCCATTACGCCCATAAAGATCGTCATGTGTTTATCCATATCAAAATCTAACAGTTCACCATTAATTTGCGTCATTACCTTAGCGGGTGAAATTACGCCCTGCCCATCAGCCGCAAGCAAATCGCGGGCCACACGATTAGTAATATTTTTCAGCAACACGGTTAAAAATGCAGAGGAGGCACCGTGGCCAGAAACATCCGCTAGATAAAACAACACTCTGTCGTCATCAAGGCGAATATGGTCAATAAAATCACCACTTAAATACAGCGAAGACTTCATATATCGCTGCATGGTAAGACCATTGATACTACAGGACTCTGGCGGCATCATCCGTTGCTGAATCAAGCGCCCTGCTATTTGGTCTTGCTGCAATTCCGCTAGATTTTTGTTCACCTGACGGTGAACCAGTTCTAGCTCTTGGCGGTAACGAACGTTTTCGTAGAATAATTTCGAGCGCTGGACATGGCGATTGACGCTAACATCTAACTCAGCCATAGCACTTACAGGCAAATCAAACACATCCGTTACCCCTAGGCGCAACAAGTTGGTGATGGTTTCTACACCGTCAATTTCTGTGAGTACAACAAGAGGGATTTCGGCGCACTTTTCAAGCATATCTTGAAGCAGTGCAGTTAAGGTGGGTTGATTTTGATGATATTGAAATAATACCAAGGTCACCGCTTCTTGGGTTAAATAGTCCAAGGCGTGCATTGGGTCATTTGTGGACGTCACATGATAAGCGTGGGCCGCATAATGTTGTGTCAACTGGTGTTTAAGGTCGAGATCGTCTGCAACGATCAGGATCTGACTGACGTCAGGTTCCATAGTACTACTTACTCCAGACTCGGTAACGTGAGCCTAATAGCGCAACAATATGCTCTTTACTTGCCGTTGACAAGTAGAACTATAGTCGTAGTCTTAAAAATCATCAAACTCATCATCTTCGCTCGGCACCCCATCACTTATCAGGTACTCACGTCGCTGTAAGTATGCCTCACGTATAAAGACGTAAGGGTCGCCGCTAATCAAGGTTTCTAGGTCACCCAGTTGGCGCCGATGGTCAATCACTAGAAAACCGTAGATCACAAACTGGTGTACTACCGGGTCATATTGATTGATGGGGCTCGATCCTGCATCGATTAGTGTGGCCCCAGCGTCTCTTAAAGTACTTGGCCCTAAAAATGGTAGTACTAAATATGGTCCGGGCTTAACACCCCAATAACCCAGGGTTTGCCCAAAGTCTTCCGGTTGTTGGTAAATGCCTAAGTCTGATGCAACATCAATTAAGCCACCCAAACCAAGGGTGGTATTGATTACCAAGCGGCTTAGGTCTTTACCGACTTGTAGCGGTTTAAACTGCAAACCATGATTAAGCATGTTGCCCACATCACTCAAGTTAGAAAAGAAGTTAGTCACGCCCTTTTCTACTGGGTCTGGAGCCACGTCTTTATAAACGTTCACCACCGGCACTAGCAATTTTTCGTCTAACACGGTATTAAAAACATGGGTTTTACGGTTCAATTGCTGCCACGGGTCTTGCGTATCGCTCACTTGTGGTTCAACTTGCTGCGGTGTACTACTGCAGGCTGACAACAATACCAAACTGGCCACCAGCCCAGCACTATAAATCAATCCCATGTTGTTAATCCTTGTTACTGCCGGCCTTAATAAAAACTACCAGCGCATGATTTGTTTTACAAAAGGAATGGTTATGCGCCTTTTTTCATGCCAAGACGCTGCATCCAGCTGGTCTAACACGGCCAGCAAATTGGGCAAGCCCCGAGCACTACGCGCTAACACAAAGGCCACGAGCTCATCACTTAACTCTAAACCCTTTTGTTTCGCCTTGGTTTGCAACATTAGCGCACAGGCGTCGTCATCTAAGGGCTGCAACTGAAACACGTTGGCTAACTGCAGTCGTGAACGCAAGTCTTCAAGAGCACAGTCTACCTGCCGTGGGCTGCTATTAGAAGACGCGACTATGCAGCCACCCCGTTGCATGAGTTGATTGTATAGATGAAACCATGCTTGGGCCCAGTCTAAATTGGCAATCAGTTGGTCTAAATCATCTATACACAACAAGGACACGCCTTCTAAACCCGCAAGGCACTCGTTTGCTTGCTGAGCAGGTATTTTTAGCAATTCTGTACCACTTATAAAGACCGTGTCTGCGCCAGCCTCTTGTGCCATTAACACACAACCCTGCAATAAATGGCTTTTGCCTACACCAGCTTGGCCATACACGTACAAACATTCTCCGTGCTGAGAAAACACCAACGTCTCTAAGGTTTTTAACAACGCAGGCGCACCACTAAAATTAAAGTCACCTAATTGCTGTTGGGCATTTAAGGTGACGCCTAATGTGAGTTGAGGTGAGCAACTGGTGGTTGGTTTAGCCGGTGTTACAGTTGCAGAAGGTGCAATCATTCAGGGTCCTGTTGGCCATAAAGTGGGCTATTAATATAGCCGGTGTGAAGATGGCGTAACAATACCATAATCACAGCCGCAACGGGTAAGGCCAGGAGCACCCCGAGGAAACCAAACAATTGGCCACCGGACAATATGGCAAATATAACGGCCACAGGATGTAAACCAATACGATCACCTACCAATAACGGGGTCAGTACAAAACTCTCGATTAGTTGGCCCACGCCAAACACTGCAAACACCATCATTAACGGCCCATAACCGTCAAATTGGAACAAAGCGATGATCATGGCCGCGGCTATCCCCACAGCAAAACCCAAATAAGGCACGATGCTCGCTAAGCCTGCCAAGATACCAATCAGCAAAGCGTAGTTGAGGCCCAGTAAGCTCAGTCCCAAGGCATAAATAACACTTAGGCACAGCATCACCAGCAACTGGCCCCGAACAAAAGCCGCCAATACCTCGTCGCTCTCGTTCGCCCAAGCGCTCACCTTGGGTTGAATATTACGTGGTAACAAGGCATTGATTTTGCCGGTTAGCAAATCAAAATCGCGCAGCAAGTAAAACGCCACCACCGGCACCATGGCCATGGAACCTAAGGTTGAAATAAGGCTGATAGTCGAGGATGTAGCGTATTTTACTAACCGTGAAATGATACCACCAGCCTGCTTCCACTCGGCAGCAAGGCCTTCAGTAACAATGTCTAGCTTTAGGCTTTTAATATCGATCGCCAGGGTGTCTTGTAACCAAGGTAACAACACCAAGTTATACCAAGTTTCAACCTGCGGCAGCATGTAAATTAGGGTTTGAATTTGCTTCACCACCAAAGGCACTAAGCCAACCAACATTGCCACCACAGTAAGGGTTAACACCAAAAATACCACACAAGTGGCAAGCGTACGCGACCATCCGCGTGCCTCTAATCGATCGGCAAACGGGTCAGCCATATAAGCGATACCGATGCCCACAAAAAACGGGGTTAACACCGCCTGCAAGCTGTACAAAAGCATGACAATAATAAGGCTCACCACGATAAGCAGCCAGGTCTGGGATTGTGTCATTCTAATTTCCTTTTATTTACCAATAGTAGCTACTAACGCCACACGTAACGCCATAAGGGATACGTTAAAGACAACTGCGAGCTGTCCTCGTTTTTTACGGGTAGCAGCCGACGCTTCAATTCTAGTGTGGATTTCACCTGAGACAAGTGGCCATCGGTGAATAAACGGAACACCAATTGCTCAACGTTAGCCGCATACAGTTGCACATGGCTGACCCCAGAAACGGCCTCCAGCAAGGCCTGTATTTGGGCATAATCGGCTAAACTGGATACTTGTTCCACCTCCACTAACACTTGTTGACCCACAGCTAACCCAACCGCTGCTTCAGCTTTACTAGGCATCGCAAACTTTGCTACTAAACTGGTGGCCAAACGCTCTTGTAGTGGGATAATTAACTGCTCCAGGTTGGAGCCCTTAGACGCCCATTGTTGCTCGCTATTGTCCAACCAAAAATTCCATTTCACCTGCCATTGTTGCTGATCGCCTTTATACACACGACCGATCAAAATTGCATCGGCTTGATAGCGCAGAGAAGCAGACGTAATAGGGTCTCTAAACAACCCCCACAGCGCACCCGCATCAATCGCCAACTGATCATCTAAATCCAGTAATGGCCACACCAATGGTAACCCGCGAGCCTCAGATTGTGCCTTAATTTGCGCCACCACAGGGTGCCCATCATCATTAACAATACGCTGCTCACCGTGGTCTTCCTGAACCAACCAAACCAGCACGGCCGCCCTTTCTGCGCCCCAAACAGTCATGCCCGCTACGGTAATTAGCTGATCCACCTTAAGTGGGTCAAAGGTTAATTTCAATACGGCTTTTTCTTGTCCTTCAATGACCTGGGTGGCAAATGAAAAGCGCTGTAAGTAATCCTCTGGGATAACCAAGGCTTGTCTAAATTTGGCATTATTAAGGCTCATGGTTTGACCCGTAACTTTAACCAACACACTAGCAAAACCAGTCTTTTTTGCGGCCAGCACCTGACGGTTTGATTGGTTTTCAATCACCACACTCGCTTGGTATAGGCCATTTACCGTTTGGGCCTGCGCGAAATTTGCCCACATCACGGCAAACACAGATAGTAGGGTTATTGGTTGTCGTAACAACAAGAGTTTAGGTAACAATAAGTTCATGTAATCGCTTTAGTCTGAGTGAAAAACCAATCTAAACCCCACTATAGTCAATTCGTCGCCCAGCATCCACCAACAAAAACTCAATAAATGCCAAAACTTGGTGTTTAAGCGGGTGCTCAACAGGCAAGAGGATGATAAAATACGCGCTCTATTATGAATCATCTTAGGCCATTCTCATTATGAGCACTCAAGCAGCTAACACTCCTCTCAGTTACAAAGACGCGGGTGTCGACATCGACGCCGGCAACGCGTTGATCGAACGCATCAAGGGTGTGGCACGTCGTACCCGTCGGCCAGAAGTTATGGCGGGCTTAGGTGGTTTTGGTGCACTGTTCGAGTTACCTAAAGGCTACCATGAACCGGTGTTAGTTTCTGGCACAGACGGTGTAGGCACTAAGCTCAAACTAGCGCTAGAACTAAATCGACACGACCACATTGGTATCGACTTAGTGGCCATGTGTGTAAACGACTTAATTGTAGCCGGTGCAGAACCACTGTTTTTCCTCGACTACTATGCCACAGGTAAGCTGGACGTTGACATCGCCACCCGCGTAGTGAGTGGCATTGGCGAAGGTTGCGAGCTAGCAGGCGCTTCTCTAGTTGGCGGCGAGACTGCCGAAATGCCTGGCATGTACGAAGGCGAAGATTACGACCTTGCTGGCTTTTGTGTAGGTATTGTTGAAAAAAGCAAGATAATTGACGGCTCCAAAGTGGCCGCAGGAGATGTACTAATTGGTTTACCCGCATCGGGCCCCCACTCCAACGGTTACTCGTTAATTCGCAAGATCATCGAAGTCAGAAACGCCGACTTACACCAAAACCTTGGTGACACCACCCTTGGCGAAGCACTGATGCAGCCAACGCGTATATACGTTAAAGCCCTATTAGAATTATTCAAGCAAGTGGATGTTCGCGCCCTTTCGCACATTACTGGCGGCGGTTTGTTAGAAAATATCCCCCGTGTTTTACCCGCAGACAGTGTGGCCGTATTGGACACTCAGTCTTGGCAGAAACCAGCCGTATTTGATTGGCTACAAACTAACGGCAACGTTGAAGACACCGAAATGTACCGCACCTTTAACTGCGGTGTCGGCATGGTTATTGTGGTTGCTAAAGAAGACCAACAAAAGACTCTGGATGCACTGACCGCATGCCAAGAGCAACCTTGGGTCATTGGCCACATAGAAAAAAACAGCGGTGCAGACGAAGCCGTAGTATTGCGCTAACAGCAGCCACGGACCTTACTGATGCATCAACAAACTTTGCACCAAGTGCCACGCATTGTGGTACTTATTTCTGGCGGTGGTAGCAACCTTCAAGCCTTGATGGACGCCATAGCTCAGGGTGTTATCGATGCTACTATCGATTTGGTTATAAGCAACACACCAGACGCCAAGGGCTTACTGCGTGCCAGTAAAGCGGGCATCCCTACTCAAGTGGTAAACCACCTTGAATACAGTAGTCGTGCAGCGTTTGATCGTGAGCTCATACACGCTATTGACGACAAGCAACCTGAACTCGTGGTATTGGCTGGATTTATGCGTATTTTTACGCCGCAGCTAACAGATCACTACCACGGCCGTATGCTCAACATTCACCCGTCACTACTGCCCCTCTTTAAAGGCACAAACACCCACGAACGGGCGCTTGAGGCCGAAGTTGAGCAGCATGGTGCTAGTGTTCATTTTGTGACCAGTGAACTTGATGGCGGCCCCATTGTCTTACAATCATTAGTGCCGGTGTTAGGAGGGGATTCGCCAACCACGCTGGCTGCTCGAGTATTAGTGCAAGAACACATTATCTACCCCATTGCCATCAAATGGTTTTGTGAGGGACGTCTAAACCTGAGTCACGACCAGGTCACTGTAGACGGCCAACCCCTTCCAGCACGGGGTTTAGCCTACCAGTCTTGAACTAATAACAACTACAATGTGGATACAGCCAGGAACTGCAATGCCCAACATTATGCGTACATGGATAAATTTACCCGACCTTTGTTTAGGTTTTCTGTTGTTATTAGTATGGAGCACCAATAGCGCTGCACAGCTAAGGCCTTTTGAAGCCATCTATAGCAGCCAATGGGACGTCGGTATCAGCTTGTCTGGCCAAGCCAAACGTAGTTTAATAATCAACAGTGATGGCAGTTTACTCCTGACCACCAAAGCCACTGCCATGGTCGCGTCTTTGTCTGAATCAAGCTTATTCAACTATCAAGACGGCGCTATCATCCCACGCCACTACCAGTACCAACGTAAGCTGTTGCATAAAACACGTGATGTGCAAGTGGCGTTCGACTGGGCCAACCGACAAGTAACCAATACCGCCCAAGGCAAAGCGTGGAAGATGGCTATTGTGCCCCATACCTTAGACAAACAAAGCGTTCAACTGCGTCTTCAGCTAGACCTTGAAGCCCATCCAAAGGAGCTGGCTTACGCTTACGATGTGGCCGATGGTGGGCTGTTGAAAACATATCGTTTCATCGCCGATGGCGAGGAGAAAATTGAGACACCGTTAGGCCAATATAACACCATACGCATTAAACGAGATCGAGGCTCCGATTCAGATAGGCAGACTTGGATATGGTTTGCCCCAGCATTGGATTACAGCATTGTACGTATTGTACAACAAGAAACCGACGGCAAACGTTATCAGCTTAATCTAAAGCAACTGATCTGGCTTGAAAGCTAGTCTGCAAAGCTAAGTAAAGCCAATAGCCCTGAGCGCAAGGTTTGGTTACACTGTGGCCTTACCGTGTTAAACCCACACATAAGGAATACCCTTGGCCTATTCACCACGTCTTGTCGCCTTTTTCGTCACTCTTATTGCCACCAGCGGCGCCCAAGCCGGCCAACTGCAAGACCTGTATCAACAAGCCCAAGCTAATGATGCAAGCTATTTGGCGGCCCAACATAGCCTCAATGCTAAGCTACAGATCATTCCTCAAGCAGAAAGTGCGGTCATGCCTCAGGTCAGCGCCAACTTTAACCAGAGCTTGCCATTGGATGCCCGTGCTGACAGTCACAACTATAGTGTACAAATTGTCCTGCCGTTAAGGTTAGACGCCTATTACGGCATGAAAGTTGCCCAACAAAGTGCCGCAAGTGCCCGTAGTAATTTTGAAAAATCCGAGCAAAGCCTTATTTTTTCGGTGATAGAACGTTATTTTGCTGTGTTAAAACAGCAACGCCAGCTAGCTTCTAGCCAAGCAGAACTGAAAGCCATTCAACAACGGCTAAAACAAACACAACAACTAGTGGATGTGGGTTTAGCCAGCAATATCCAGCTGCAAGACGTGCAGGCTAACGTACAACAGCTGCAAGTGGCCTTATTGCAGACACAGCAAAACCTAAACCTAGCTCGCACAGACGTAGAAAACCTCACCAACCAACC
This sequence comes from uncultured Oceanospirillaceae bacterium, assembly GCA_965366045.1. GTDB lineage: Bacteria > Pseudomonadota > Gammaproteobacteria > Pseudomonadales > Balneatricaceae > Njordibacter. The sequence continues at coordinate 50,422 of CBDUDU010000001.1, read as the reverse complement.
GTTAACGGAGCACCTAGATAGCTTATCGGCAGATTTTGGGCCACAACTGATCCCTAATGAAAGCTTACAAGCATGGTTTCAACTGGCTAACGCCAATAATTTAGACATTGTTAGCAATGGTTTTAGCACTCAGCAGGCGTACCACAACTACCAGGCGAAGGATGTTGGGCTCTACCCCAAAGCCAGCATCAGCTTGACGCAAGCCTATAGCCGCAGCGCCACTTTAAATACAGATACCACAACATTGAGTATTGCAGTTTCGGGCACTTTATACGATGGCGGTTTGAATAAAGCCCAAACCATGGAAGCACAAGAAAATTGGCATGCAAGTCAACAACAAGGCGCAGCTATACAGCGTTCAGCCCTGCAGCAAGTAAGACGCTGGCACCAGTCCTTAGAGACCAACAGACACCAAATTCAGGCCTATACCCTGCTATTAGCATCGGTGCAATCATCACTGTCTGGAAAGACTAAAGAATATGAACTCGGTTTGAGGGATATTAGCGACCTTTTAGATGCAGAGAAGTTGGTGTTTGCTGCTCAAAGAAATTTGGCTAATGCCCACTTAGACTTAGTGCTGAACCAACTTCGTTTGAAGCAAGTTAGTGGCGTATTAAGCAGCGATGACTTGGCACAACTTGATAACTGGCTTAACTAATAGCCCTACGCTGTACGGCACTGAAGCACCAGCGCCATGCGGGCATACCACCTACTAAGTAATCCTTAGCATAGCCGTAAGCCTGCAAATCACGCAACTTCTGGAGCAGCACAGGGGCAACCGGCTCGTTAACTGTCTTGGTCTATACGGCTAGCAACAGCACTGTGTTGGTTTTTGTACTTGGCATCAACACGTTTGTTGTAAGGCCGTAATGCAGGGCTCGAAAGCGTCTCAAAGTTAATGGCACCTATAGTCATGTTGGGTTTCAACGCCAACGGTAACTTACCACTATTAAAACACTCTAACACAATGGCGCCGCTCCAACCCGGATCGATCCGATGGGCGGTTACATGCACCATCAACCCAAGACGGGCCAAGGAAGAACGGCCGTCCAGCCAACCCACATGGTCATCCGGTATAGTCACCGACTCTAAGGTTACGGCTAGAGCGAGTTCGCCTGGATGCAAAAAGAAACTTTCATCTTCGGCGATAATGATTTCGTCACTCATAATCGCTTCTAGCGTATTATTAATTTCCTCGCGACTGGCGCTTACGTCCACAAAAGGCCGGGCATGGTCTTTAAATACACGAAAACTGTTACCCAAACGTAAGTCGACGCTCACGCCAGTAATGACGCTATTATCTGGGCGTGGTTCTATGGCGAGATGGCCGCTGTCTAAGGCGGCGATGATATCTTTGTCACTGAGTCGCATAAGTCTTTAATCTTCGTCAATAGAAATACTAGGCATTACTTGAGCAATACCATCTAGCTTTAATACTAGCGTATTAGCCAAACGTTTGTAGGTTTGAGTTGCCGCGGCCTGTGGACTTGCCATTACCGTAGGTTTACCGCTATCCACTTGCTGCCTAATGGCCATACTTAACGGCAAGCTAGCGAGTAACTCAGTACCATACTGCTGGGCTAAAGCAGCGCCGCCGCCAGAACCAAAAATGGCCTCTTCGTGATTACAGTTGCTACAAACATGAGTGCTCATGTTCTCCACTACACCCAACACCGGCACGTTAACCTTGCTGAACATCTCAATGCCTTTACGGGCGTCAAGCAAGGCCAGATCTTGTGGCGTAGTGACAATTACACTGCCTGAAACCTGTGCTTTTTGACACAAGGTTAATTGGATATCACCAGTGCCCGGCGGCATGTCAACAAACAAATAGTCTAACTTTCCCCATTGAGTTTGCAGCAACATCTGCTGCAGCGCGCCTGCAGCCATAGGCCCACGCCACACCATAGGCGAATTAGCATCCACCAAAAACGCCATAGACATGACCTTAATCCCATAGGCATCAATGGGCACAAACCATTTTTCTTCCATAGTCTCTGGGTGGGTACCTTCGGCAATGCCCAGCATCAAACCTTGGCTAGGGCCATAGATATCCGCATCTAAAATGCCTACTTTATAGCCCGCTTGAGCCGTGGCCAATGCCAAGTTAACAGTAGTCGTTGATTTGCCTACGCCGCCTTTGCCAGAAGCTACTGCGACGATGTGTTTAATTTGTTGTAAGCCCTCAGGCCTAGAGTCAGTCATGATGCTGCCTATGTGTTATGTTTATGGAGTACCACACCACATTCGGCATGGTGGGTATAAGGGAATTGATCAAACAAAGCTAAACGCTTGAGCGAGTGGGTTTGCTTGAGGTGCTGCAAATTGTCTAACAAGGTTTCGGGGTTACAGGAAATATAGACGACCTGATCAAACTGTTGTACTAATGCCAAGGTATCAGGATCCAAACCCGCACGTGGGGGGTCTACTAAAATAGTACCAAAATCAAAACTATTTAAGTCTACATCAGCCAAACGCCTAAAGGCCCTAACACCGGCTAGTGCTTGCGTCATTTCTTCGCTTGATAAGCGCACAATAGTGACATTATCGATGTTGTTTTCTGTTAAGTTAAAGTGTGCTGAATTCACCGATGACTTGGCAATTTCGGTGGCCATGACCTTGCGAAATTGGCCCGCCAAAGGCAACGTGAAATTACCATTGCCACAATATAGCTCCAACAAATCGGGTTTAATCGACTGAGGGTAGCGTTCTACGCTTTCACATGCCCAAGCAATCATCTGCTCATTAACACTGGCATTGGGTTGGGTAAAGGCGTTCTCTACCTGCTGATAATGGAACTGCTGCGCACCAACTTGCAAGGTTTCCATGATGTAACCTTGCCCTAACACGTGTTTTTGTTTGCGCGCACGACCGATAATGTTAATACCCAGTTTTTGCCTAAGCTGTTCTGCTTCGGCAAGCCAATCGTCGCCCAACTGTTTGTGGTACAGCAGACTGACTAGTATTTCGCCACGCTGGCTACTGAGAAAGTCCATCTGAAACAGTTTATGTCGCAGTATCGTGGACGCTTTAACGCCGTCCAACAAGGGCTGCATCAGAGCATTAATAGACTCACTGGCCTGAGGAAACGATTCAATACGAATCGGCTCACGTTTATTACCCACAGCAAACATGGCATAAAACAAGTCGCCATCATCATGCCACAAACGAAACTCTGCCCGCATACGGTAGTTCTGCGGCTTAGACGGATACACTTCCAAGGGCATATCTGCGGTGAAATCACCTAGCTCATCAAAACACGCTTGGATGCGGGCTGTTTTAGCCTCCAGTAAGGCTGGGTATTGATCCGTTTGTATGGGCTCAAGGGCCACAGGCACACTCCTTAAAGGTTTGCCGTTTGAGGCATTTTAATTGGCGAGGATTATAGCAGGGCAAGGCTATGTTTTGTACAATAGAGGTTGATTTGTATAAACCACTTGAAGCGACCACATGACACACACTCCAGCACGCGAAATACTTGTAACTAGCGCCCTTCCCTATGCCAATGGCTCCATCCACTTGGGACACATGCTGGAGTATATTCAGACCGACATTTGGGTACGCTTTCAGCGCCATATAGGTAACACCTGTCATTACGTCTGTGCCGACGATGCCCACGGCACCGCAATTATGTTACGCGCTGAACAAGAAGGTATCACGCCCGAACAATTGATTGCCAATGTACAAGCAGAGCACGAACAAGACTTCGCTAACTTCAAAGTGTCGTTTGATAATTTCTACTCAACTCATTCGCCAGAAAATCGCGAGTTTTCGGAATACATATATAAGGCCTGCGAAGCCAAAGGCCACATTGCCACGCGCACCATTACCCAAGCCTTTGACCCAGAAAAACAGCTTTTTTTAGCCGACCGCTTTATCAAAGGCACCTGCCCTAAATGTAAAACCGAAGACCAGTATGGCGATAACTGCGAGGCGTGTGGCGCAACCTATTCGCCTACTGATTTAATCAGCCCTAAATCGGCCATTTCTGGTGCCACTCCGGTTCAGAAAGACTCCACACACCTGTTCTTTAAACTACCCGACTTTGAAGCCATGCTTAAAGACTGGACTCGAAGTGGCAGCTTACAAAGCGAAATTGCCAACAAACTGGCAGAATGGTTGGATTCTGGTTTACAAGAGTGGGATATCAGCCGTGATGCGCCCTATTTTGGGTTTGAAATTCCAGGTCAAGAAAACAAGTTCTTTTACGTATGGTTAGACGCCCCTATAGGCTACATGGCAAGCTTTAAGAACCTATGTGCACGCACAGTAGAACTCAATTTTGATCACTACTGGAATAAAAACTCCAATACCGAGCTGTATCACTTTATTGGTAAAGACATCATCAACTTCCATGGTTTGTTTTGGCCAGCGATGTTACACGCTGCAGAATTTCGTACCCCAACTGCCGTTTACGCCCACGGTTTCCTTACAGTAAACGGCCAGAAGATGTCTAAGTCTCGTGGCACTTTCATTAAAGCTGGCACCTATCTGCGTCACTTACAACCGGAATACTTACGTTACTATTTTGCCGCCAAACTAAATAACAAGGTAGACGACCTAGACCTAAATTTGGAAGACTTTATGCAGCGAGTCAATTCCGACTTAGTGGGCAAAGTGGTTAATATTGCCAGCCGTAGCGCCGGTTTTATCAGCAAGAAATTTGACGGTCAACTCAGCAACACTGTAAGTGAACCGAAACTGGTCGCAAGTTTCGCCAATGAACAGAAAACTATTGCTGCCTATTACGAAAACCGTGAATTTGGCAAAGCCATTAAAGCCATAATGGCATTAGCCGACCAAGCTAACCAATACATTGCTGACAAAGAGCCGTGGGTATTGGCCAAACAAGAAGGTAGCGAGCAACAAGTGCAGGACATTTGTTCTACAGGCCTTAACCTGTTCCGCATGTTAATGATCTATTTAAAGCCTGTTTTGCCGATGATGAGCGACAATGCCGCCAAGTTCCTCAACGATGACCTTGCGTGGTCTGGTCTAAATACACCCTTAACTAATCACGGCATCAACAAATTCAAACCTTTGATGACGCGTATCGAAGCCAGCCAGATAGATGCGATGTTAGACGATTCCAAGGTTGAAGTGGCCAAAGAGTTAGCCCTCAAAGAAAAGCAAAAACCAATCGCTAAAGCCACACCGCTTGAAGTAGACCCAATCTCCGCAGAGATTAATTTCCACGATTTCGCTAAAGTCGATTTGCGAGTAGTACGTATCATCAAAGCCGAAGCCGTTAAAGGTGCCGACAAGCTATTACGTCTAGAGTTGGATTTGGGTGGCAAAACCCGCCAAGTCTTGTCGGGCATTAAGTCGAGCTACAAGCCTGAAGACCTCACTGACAAAATGACTATTTTAGTCGCCAACCTGGCCCCAAGAAAGATGAAATTTGGTGTTTCAGAGGGTATGATTTTGGCCGCCGGTGGCGATGAAGGTATTTATTTATTAGAGCCAGACCAAGGCGCAGTGGCCGGTACTCGCGTTAGTTAGTGTCCAAACGCAAAAAGGCCACCCGAAGGTGGCCTTTTGTTTAAAGAATGTAATTAACTAAAGCTTAGCTCCAGCCGGTCACTTCTTTAAGTGCTGCGCCGATTTCAGCTAAAGAACGCACGGTTTTAACACCGGCATCGTTCAAGGCTGCAAACTTCTCGTCTGCAGTACCTTTACCGCCAGAGATGATCGCGCCAGCGTGGCCCATACGCTTGCCTTCAGGTGCAGTTACACCAGCAATGTAAGATACAACCGGCTTAGTGACGCTAGCTTTAATGTAAGCTGCAGCTTCTTCTTCTGCAGTACCGCCAATTTCACCAATCATAACGATAGCTTCAGTGGCTGGATCTTTTTCAAACAATTCAAGTACGTCAATAAAGTTAGTACCTGGAATTGGATCACCACCAATACCCACACAAGTAGACTGACCAAAACCAAAATCTGTAGTCTGCTTAACGGCTTCGTAAGTCAAAGTACCAGAACGAGATACAATACCTACTTTACCTGGTAAGTGAATGTGACCAGGCATAATACCGATCTTACATTCACCCGGTGTAATCACACCCGGGCAGTTAGGTCCAACTAGGCGAGCGCCAAGTTGGTCGCAGACAACCTTACACTGCAACATATCTAGGGTTGGAATACCTTCGGTAATAGCAACAATAAACTTAATGCCAGCATTAGCGGCCTCAAGGATAGAATCTTTACAAAAGGCAGCAGGTACATAAATCACCGAGGCTTCAGCGCTGGTAGCTTCAACCGCTTCTGCAACGGTGTTGAATACTGGCAAACCAAGGTGTGTAGTGCCACCTTTGCCCGGTGTTACACCGCCAACCATTTTAGTACCATATTCAATGGCTTGCTCAGAGTGAAAAGTACCTTGACCACCAGTGAAACCTTGGCAAATCACCTTAGTGTCTTTGTTAATTAAGATACTCATGCTTCACCTCCAGCTGCAGAAACCACTTGTTGGGCTGCGCCAGCCAAGCTGGTGGCGGCAATAATATCAAGGCCACTTTCGGCCAATTTCTGACTACCTAGTTCTGCGTTATTACCTTCCAAACGCACAACTACAGGTACACTTACGCCAACTTCTTTAACAGCGCCAATGATGCCTTCTGCAATCAAATCACAACGCACAATACCACCAAAAATGTTCACCAATACTGCTTTAACACGCTCATCAGACAAGATAATCTTAAACGCTTCGGTAACACGCTCTTTGGTTGCACCGCCCCCTACGTCCAGGAAGTTAGCCGGGAAGCCACCGTGGGTAGCAACAATATCCATGGTGCCCATGGCTAGACCTGCGCCGTTCACCAAACAACCAATGGTGCCATCTAGAGCAACATAGTTTAGCTCCCAAGATGCCGCATGCGCTTCGCGTGGGTCGTCTTGGCTTGGGTCATGCATGGCTTGAATGTCTTTGTGGCGATACACAGCGTTGCTGTCAATCACTACCTTAGCGTCCAAACAGTGCAAATCGCCTTGCTTAGTTACTACTAATGGGTTGATCTCTAGCAATGCTAAATCTTTGTCTTGGAACAATTGTGCCAAACCGATAAAGATTTTGGTGAACTGTTTAACTTGGTTGCCCTGAAGGCCCAATTTAAACGCCAAGTCACGAGCCTGGTACGGTTGCGCGCCAGTTAACGGGTCGATTTCAGCCTTAAGAATTTTTTCGGGTGTCTCTTCAGCCACCTTTTCAATTTCTACGCCACCTTCGGTAGACGCCATAAATACAATGCGCTGACTGCTACGGTCAACAACTGCGCCAAGGTATAATTCTTGATCGATATCAGTACAAGGCTCAATGTAAACTTTTGAAACGGGTTGACCGTCTGCATCAGTTTGGAAGGTAACCATACGGTTGCCTAACCATTTATTAGCGAAATCAGCCACTTCCTGCTTGGAAGAAACGAGCTGAACACCGCCTGCCTTACCGCGACCACCTGCGTGTACCTGGGCTTTAATCACCACGGTATCACCCGGAATTTGATCAAAAGCCGCAATGGCTTCTTCGGCTGTATCTACGGCGATACCCGTAGATACGGGCAAGCCGTATTGGGCAAACAGTTGTTTGCCTTGATATTCATGAAGATTCATTCTACTGCCTGTTTATTTAAATTTAAATTTGAGTTAATAGTTACTTTTTTCTTTTTTTACGGTTTGCCATGTGGATGGCATGACCATCCACGGCTAATGCGGCTTCGTGTACAGCTTCACTCAATGAAGGGTGAGCAAATACGGTGAGTGCCAAATCTTCGGCACTGGAACCAAATTCCATGGCGATCACGGCTTGAGCAATAAGCTCAGACGCATTACCACCAATAATGTGGCAACCCAAAATACGATCTGTTTCAGCATCTGCAATCAGTTTTACAAAACCTTGCGTATCGTTTGCGGCCATGGCGCGGCCAGACGCTGCAAATGGGAACTTGCCCACTTTAACGTCTACACCTTCAGCTTTAAGTTGCTGTTCTGTCTTTCCTACCCAAGCCATTTCTGGGTGCGTGTAAATCACTGAAGGAATGCAGTCATAGTTAATCAAGGCCTTATGGCCTGCAATTAAATCGGCTACCATCATGCCTTCTTCGGAGGCTTTGTGAGCCAACATCGGACCACGTACAATATCTCCAATCGCATAGACACCTGGTGCATCGGTCTTACAGCGGTGGTTTACATGTACAAAACCACGTTCATCCAAGCCCACACCCGAGTCTGCCGATAACAGGCCTTCAGTATAGGGTTTGCGACCAACAGCAACAATCACCTTGTCAAATGTAAGGGCCTCAGTGTCGCCATCGGCCTTTTTAACGGCGACTTTAACTTCGTTGTCAACCACTTCAGTACCGGTTAATAGCGCACCAAGGCGAATATCCATACCTTGTTTCTTTAATGACTTGGCCGCTTCTTTAGCAACATCTTTGTCTGCCATCGCTAAAAAACTGTCCATCGCTTCTAGCACAACCACTTCACTGCCTAAGCGTTGCCATACGGTGCCCATTTCTAAACCAATAACACCGGCGCCGATAATACATAAGCGCTTGGGTACTTCAGAGATGTTCAACGCACCTTCGTTATCAACAATCAAACCATCAGTTAATGGCGCTGGTGGAATGTTTACTGGCACTGAACCCGCAGCCAAAATAACATTGCCAGCGTTTAATTGTGTTTCACTGCCGTCAGCGGCAGTCACTTTAACTAAACAGTCTTTTTGCAATTGGCCTGTGCCGTGGATCAGTGTTACGCCATTGGCCTTAAATAGGCCAGCAACACCCATAGTCAGGTTATTAACGATGCTATTTTTGCGCGCCAACATAGTGGCCACATCCATGGACACTTCACCGGTGTTAATACCATGCACTTCAAATTCATGTTTTGCATCGTGAAACTTGTGGGTGGAGTCCAACAACGCTTTGGATGGGATACAACCCACGTTCAAACAGGTGCCACCTAATACTGGTGCGCCTTTGTCATTAGTCCATTTTTCTACACATGCGGTTTTTAAGCCCAGCTGTGCGCCGCGGATAGCCGCAACGTAACCACCAGGGCCACCGCCGATAACAACCAAATCAAATTCTTGGGACATAATATTTTCTCAAATAGAAAGCGCGCACTGGATCACAGCGAAGGCTATAGTTTAAACGCGAGTTTAGATTTCAAGTAATATACGCGCTGGGTCTTGCAGCAATTCCTTAATGGTAACTAAGAACTGAACTGCTTCCTTGCCGTCAATCATCCGGTGGTCATATGACAAGGCTAAATACATCATTGGACGAATCACCACTTGGCCATTTTCGGCAACCGGTCGGTCTTGAATGGTGTGCATACCCAAGATAGCCGTTTGTGGTGGGTTCAAGATGGGTGTTGACAACAAAGAGCCGAAAATACCACCATTGGTAATGGTAAAGGTGCCGCCCTGCATCTCTTCCATGGTTAGCTTGCCTTCTTTGGCCTGGGTGGCCAAACCAACAATACCTTTTTCGATGTCTGCCAAGCTCATGGCTTCTACATCACGTAACACAGGCACCACTAAGCCTCGCTCTGTGGAGACTGCAACACTGATGTCTTGGTAAGCGTGATAGACCATATCATTGCCATCTAGCGACGCGTTGACCGCTGGAAAACGTTTTAACGCTTCTGCTGCGGCCTTAACAAAGAAAGACATGAAGCCTAAACGAGTGCCGTTATGCGCTTTTTCAAACTGCGCCTTATACTGCTTACGCAAGGCCATAATAGGTGACATATCCACTTCGTTGTAAGTGGTCAACATAGCCGCATCATTTTGCGCCGACACCAAACGCTTAGCGATGGTAGAACGCATACGAGTCATTGGCACACGACGCGAGGTGCGATGTGCTGGGCCAGTTGAGGCCGCCACACTGGCAGTCGGAGCAGGTGCAGACACTGCAGGGGTTGCCACGGCTGCGTTTTTCAAGTGATTTAATACGTCTTCTTTTAATAACCGACCATCTTTGCCCGTACCTGTAATTTGGCTAGCATTGAGGTTATTTTCGTGAAGCAATTTACGAACTGCCGGGCCACTCACATCTGAGTGACCAGCTGCTTCTGCTTCTTGCGGTGCAGCTACTGGCGCAGTGGCTGAAGCGCCGGCGGCGCCTGCACTAAAGCGAGCAATTAACTGGTTGCTTAGTACAGTACTGCCTTCTGGCATAACAATCTCTTCCAAACTGCCATCGGCAGGCGCAACCACTTCCATCACCACCTTGTCGGTTTCGATATCAACGATTAGCTCATCGCGTGTACACGCCTCTCCTGGCTGCTTGTGCCATGTAGCAATAGTGCCATCAGCCACAGATTCAGGAAAAGATGGGGCTTTAATTTCAATAGACATGGTTTATCCCTTCGCTCTAATGATAATGTGGGTATGACCAATTAACCCATTCATGATTCTAAACCCAAGGCTTGGGCCACTAAGTGCTGCTGTTCTTCAAGGTGCACGGACATATAGCCACATGCGGGTGCTGCCGATGCTGGTCTTGATGCAGCTATCAAATCCAAGCGCGGTTTCACCTTCTGAATAACCTTACGCATATGATGCTGGCTACAGTACCAAGCACCTTGGTTAAGTGGTTCCTCTTGGCACCAAACCGTCAGCTCCAAATTTGGATATTGCGCCAAGACTTCTTCCAAACGCTGTTCCGGGAACGGGTACAGTTGTTCAATACGCACAATGGCAACATGGTCTAGTTCGCCTAAACGGCGCTGCTCCAATAAGTCGTAATAAACCTTACCTGCGGTCAACACCAGACGCCTTACATCGGCTTTATTGGGATTGTCTATATCGTCAATTACAGTTTGGAATGCACCTTCGGACAAATCGTCTAAATTAGACACAGCCACTTTATGACGCAACAAACTCTTAGGCGTCATGACAATCAAAGGCTTACGCATCGGGCGAATGGCTTGACGGCGTAACAAGTGGAATATTTGTGACGGCGTGGTGGGCACACAAACTTGAATGTTATGTTCAGCACACAACTGCAAGTAGCGCTCTAAGCGTGCAGAGGAGTGCTCTGGGCCTTGCCCTTCGTAGCCGTGGGGTAGCAACATGGTGAGACCACACATGCGGCCCCACTTGTGTTCACCACTGGTGATAAACTGATCTATCACCACTTGGGCACCGTTGGCAAAATCACCAAACTGCGCTTCCCATACCACTAGGCCTTCGGGAGCAGTGGAGGCATAACCGTATTCAAAGGCTAGTACTGCCTCCTCGGACAACAAGGAATCAAAGATAGTAAATTCTGGCTGCTGATCAGACAAATTGCGCAGCGGCACGTAAGCGCCACTCCCCTTTTGATCATGCAAAACTGCATGCCGATGAGAGAAGGTGCCGCGGCCAACATCTTGGCCCGTTAAACGGATAGGATAACCTTCTTCGACCAGTGAAGCATAAGCCATCACTTCGGCAAAACCCCAGTTAATTTCCGCCGCACCTGCAGCCATCTTCATACGATCATCAAGAATCTTTTTAACTTGTCGCTGTACTACAAAACCAGCGGGCACCTGATCAAGGCGCTGACCAAGATCTTTAAGTACTTCACTGGCAACACGAGTGTCCCCTGGAGCGGTCCACTGGTGGCCTAGATAGGGTTTCCAGTCTACAAATGAGCTTTTGTCTGGCACAGTAACCAAGGCCTTAGCAACGTGCTCGCCGTTGTCGAGCGCGTCTCTATAGTCGTCTTGAAAGGCTGAAATATCGGCAGCGGTAAGCACACCTTCCGAAACCAACTGTTGACCGTATAAAGTAGCCACTGTGTTACGCGCCTTAATGGCGTTATACATGAGCGGCTGCGTGCCCGAAGGCTCGTCCGCTTCGTTGTGACCACGGCGGCGATAACAAACCAAATCGATGACAACGTCGCGTTTAAACTCGTTGCGGTAATCCAGCGCCAATTCAGACACAAAGGCCACCGCGTCAGGGTCATCCCCGTTAACGTGGAAGATAGGTGCGTCTACAAATTTAGCCACGTCAGTACAATATGGCGTTGAGCGGGCGTCTTCTTTTTTACTGGTGGTGAAACCCACTTGGTTGTTAATCACAATGTGGATGGTACCGCCGGTTTTATAGGCACGGGTTTGAGACATTTGTAACGTCTCCATAACCACGCCCTGACCAGCAAACGCTGCATCACCATGTAAACAAATGGGTAGCACTGTGTCGCCTTCGGTATCTTTACGTCGATCTTGACGCGCTCGTACTGAGCCTTCAGCAACCGGGTTGGCAATTTCTAAGTGCGACGGGTTAAAGGCCAAAGCCATGTGCACTTCGCCACCTGGGGTATTTACGTTGGTAGAAAAACCTTGATGGTACTTTACATCGCCCGAGGTATTGAGCGGGCGTTTGCCCTCAAATTCCTCAAACAAGTCAACTGGGTTTTTACCAAAAATATTGATTAATACATTAAGGCGACCACGATGAGCCATGCCGATAACGATTTCTTTGGCTTTGCTACTACCCGAGCGTTGGATAATATTATCCAGCATAGGAATGAGCGTTTCGCCACCTTCTAAACCAAAGCGCTTGGCTCCAGCAAAGCGAGATCCAAGGTATTTTTCAAGGCCTTCTGCCGCAATTAGGCGTTCAAAAATATGCGTACGCTTTTCAGCCGTGTGTTTAGGGTGGCTACGAACCGACTCTACACGTTGACGAATCCATAATTTTTCGTCGGTATTAACGATGTGACTGTATTCACAGCCTACCGTTGAGCAGTAAGTTTCTTCAAGGCCCGCAATAATCTCAGACAAAGGCATTTCTTCTTTGCCTAAGTATGATGCACCCACTTGAAATACGGTGTCTAAGTCGGCTGCTGATAGCTCGTGGAAATGTAAATCGAGTGTTGGCACCACTTCTTTAGGTTTAAGTTCTAACGGGTCTAAGCTAGCAACTTGGTGACCATGTACACGATAGGCGTTGATTAAGCGCATCACTCGCACTTGTTTGCGCTCATGATCGCTACTTAAACTCGCTGTTTGAATCGGGTGAGATTTGCTTTGATTCTTACCTAAAAGAAGAAAGTGTTCTTTAACGATAGAGTGAGGCACGTCACCAACAATGGTTTCAGGCACTCGGGGTAATTGATCAAACTCTTGTCGCCATTGCTCAGGTACAGCATTGGGATCACGCAAATAGGTTTCGTACATTTCTTCCATGTACGCAAAGTTTCCATCAGAAAAGTGAGACTCGCGCCTCTGCAGCTCCATCATGCTGTCTTGCATTTTGGTATCACCAAATAATCTTTGTTTGTGGTCAAGCTTAACCAAACGCGTCCATTATAACCCGCTACGCGTTACAGGGTTAAGCAATAAAACTAATTATATCCAAATACCTGACCTAGAGCCCCTTTAACGAAGCCCAAACTCAAGCGCAGGTATCAACTAGGTTGCTCGCGCTAACAACATATTACGGATATGACCAATGGCTTTGGTTGGGTTTAAGCCTTTAGGGCATACCGTGACACAGTTCATAATACCGTGGCAACGGAACACACTAAACGGATCATCCAAGTCGGCCAAACGCTCTTCCATAGCAGTATCACGGCTGTCCGCTAAGAAGCGGTACGCCTGTAACAAGCCAGATGGGCCGATAAACTTATCTGGGTTCCACCAAAAAGAAGGACACGCTGTAGAACAACAGGCACACAAGATACACTCGTATAGACCATCAAGCTTTTCGCGCTCTTCAGGGGACTGTAAACGCTCAATGGCGGGCGCAGGGGTATCGTTCAACAAGAAAGGCTTCACCTTTTCATATTGCTTGTAGAACTGATCCATGTCGATAACCAAGTCACGGATAACCGGCAATGCGGGTAACGGACGCAAAATCAGCTTGTTGTTTTTTACACAAGCAGAAAGCGGTGTAATACAAGCCAAACCGTTAACGCCATTGATGTTCATACCGTCAGAACCACACACACCTTCTCGGCATGAGCGACGATAGGCCAAACCACTGTCTTGGACCTTAAGCATGTTCAACACATCCAATACCATCAAGTCTTTACCACCGGTATCAACTTGAAAGTCTTGCATGTAAGGTTTTTTGTCTAGCTCTGGGTGATAGCGATATACACTTACTGTTAACATGTCACTACTCCTTAATAAGTACGAATTTTAGGTGGGAAAGCATCAACGGTCTTGGGTGAGAAGTTCACCTCGCGCTTACCAATTCGCTCTTCTGTCGGATAGTACACAGAATGTTTCAACCAGTTTTCGTCATCACGTTCAGTAAAGTCATTACGCGCGTGAGCACCTCGACTTTCCTTACGCTCTTCTGCTGCGATCGCCGTAGCAAACGCCACTTCAAATAAATTTTGCAGCTCAAGAGCTTCAATACGGTCGGTGTTAAACGCACCAGTTTTATCTTTCAGGTATAAATTATTGACCTTGAGACGTAGCTCACGCAAAAGACCTAAGCCTTTTTGCATGCTCTCGCCTTCGCGGAACACACCAAAATAAAGTTGCATCGTTTTCTGAAGCTCTTCACGTACGTCAGAGATATTTTCGCCTGATTCAGATGCATTCAAGGCAGTCAATCGCGCCATAGCGGCATCTAAGTTGGCCTGAGTGGCCGACTCAACCTTATAGCCTTCGCGCATTGATTTTTCAATTTGAATGCCCGCAGCACGACCAAATACAACCAAGTCTAACAATGAGTTACCACCCAAACGGTTGGCACCATGCACCGACACACAAGCCACTTCGCCACAGGCATATAAGCCATCAATGACGCGGGTTTCTGTTTCAGACTCTGGGTACAACACCTGACCGCCAATGTTCGTCGGTAAACCACCCATCATATAGTGACAGGTTGGTACTACAGGTACGGGTTCGAATACTGGATCGGCGTGAGCAAAGGTGCGCGATAGCTCGCAGATGCCCGGGAGGCGGCTTTCCAACACTTCTTCACCTAAATGATCAAGCTTAAGGAATACGTGATCGCCATTCTCACCACAACCACGACCTTCAAGGATCTCCATAACCATGGAGCGAGCGACAACGTCACGACCAGCGAGGTCTTTAGCATTAGGCGCATAACGCTCCATAAAGCGTTCGCCATCCTTATTGATAAGATAACCACCCTCACCGCGGCAACCTTCGGTCACCAATACGCCTGCGCCGGCAATACCGGTAGGATGAAACTGCCACATTTCCATGTCTTGCACGGGTAGACCCATACGCAAGCCCATACCCACGCCGTCGCCTGTGTTAATCAGGGCGTTAGTGGTCGATTGGAAAATGCGGCCTGCGCCGCCAGTAGCTAACACCGTGGCTTTAGCTTCGATATAAACAGTTTCACCAGACTCAATACAAATAGCAATGACACCGACTATGGCACCATCATCATTTTGCACCATATCTACGGCAAACCATTCATTTAAAAATGTAGTTCCGCCTTTCAAGTTGCCCTGATACAAGGCGTGTAGCAACGCGTGGCCGGTACGATCGGCTGCGGCACAGGTACGAGCAGCCTGTCCACCTTCACCAAAATTCTTTGATTGACCGCCAAATGGGCGCTGGTAAATGCGACCTTCTTCGGTGCGTGAAAACGGCAAACCCATATGATCAAGCTCAAACACGGCTTGAGGGCCTACACTACACATGTATTCAATGGCGTCTTGGTCGCCAATGTAGTCCGAACCTTTAACGGTATCGTACATGTGCCAGCGCCAATCATCATTGGGATCATTACTGGCGATAGCGCAAGTGATTCCACCTTGCGCCGATACCGTATGCGAACGGGTAGGAAATACTTTAGTAATACAGGCTGTTTTTAAGCCTGATTCGGTAAGCTGCAATGCGGCACGCATGCCTGCACCGCCACCACCAATTACAATGGCTTCATAAGACATTTTACGTAACGAGTTAGACATGACTTATAGACCCCATAACAACTGAACACCCCAAACGGTATAGACGAACATTAATACGCCAACCACCATTTGAAATACAAAACGAAATACAAACGGCTTGATATAATCGGTAGACACCGACCACAAGCCAATCCAACAATGGGCACCTAAAGACAATAGCGCCATCAAGCTAAAAATGCGCACGCTGGTCATGCCAAACAAGGCATCCCACTGGGCATAATCTAACTGCGGATTAAACAGCAAATAAGCCACCATGAACACAGAATAAAGTGCTAACACTACCGCGCTGATACGTTGCAATAGCCAGTCGTACAAACCGCTACGACCCAAATTAGTAATTGTAGTTACCATACCCAAACTCCTGCTAATACAGCCAACACAATGGTAAGGCCAACAACCATCTTGGCGGCGCTATTGGCAGAATCGAGTTCTTCACCAACACCAACATCCATTACCAGGTGCTTCATACCGGCACTAAAGTGAAACCCTAGTGCGCTCAACAGGCCCCACGTAATAAACTGGGCAACGAAACTGGTTTGCATGGTATCTTGGGCAGAAGCAAAACCCTCTGCTCCACTTAAGGACGTATCAAACAAACAAAAAAGGAAAACAAGGCCAACAAACAACACCACACCAGAAATACGGTGGCATATAGAAACCACAGAAATAAGTGGGTGTTTGAATGTGCCTAAATCAAGATTAACGGGTCTTTTATCGCTCACGGCTACCTGCTCTTGGCTGAAATTAGGGTTAACTAAAGATACAATAACTACGTTAATTCGACACTTACTTAGCTGTCAGCGTCACGTAGGGCGCAAGTATAGTGATTTGAGGCATAGAAAACAACGCAACCTTTAGTCGTATATGAAATCTTTTATGGTGCTTACAGATAACCCTAAAACCAAGCTCCAAGGGATTATCAGCCCCCTCCCTACCTTCAGCAACACTTTACAAAGCGTCTCAATAAGGGGATCATATAATCCTAGCGCTATAGCCGCGACCCTCTACATCACCAGTAATTATAACTACAATCACTATGCCGAATCATTCCTAAGCCTCAACTAAGGTAAGATAGGCTCCAGTTATTGGATGAGTACGACTTTCGTCCGCTATTTTTAGCTATGTACTAACGCTATAGTAGCCCTCGGTATTTGGCGCTAACTCAGCCAATATTCCAATTCAACCTTTTAGGAGCCATCAAATGCCCGACAGAAAAGCCACTCTTCACGTAGAAGGTATGGACCCCATTGAACTGCCCATTTATTCTGGCAGCACCGGCCCCGATGTTATCGATGTACGCCAACTGGTAAGCCAAGGCCTTTTTACCTACGATCCAGGGTTTGTGTCGACTGCTTCATGTGAATCAAAAATCACTTACATTGACGGCGATAACGGCATTTTATTACACCGTGGTTACGCCATAGAAGACTTAGCTGCTAACTCGAGCTACATTGAAACCTGCTACTTATTAGTACACGGCGAACTGCCATCAGCCGAGCAGCTGGAAGAATTTACCGCCAACATCACCAACAACACCATGGTGCATGAACAATTAATGCACTTTTTCAATGGCTTCCGTCGTGACGCACACCCAATGGCCATCATGTGTGGCGTTGTGGGTGCTTTGTCTGCTTTTTACCATGACCAACTAGACAACTCGAACCCTGATCACCGCGAAAAAGCCATTCACCGCCTGATTGCGAAAATGCCTACCTTGGCAGCCATGTGTTACAAGTACTCTATAGGCCAGCCGTTTATCTATCCACGCGATGATTTAAACTATGCCGAAAACTTCTTACACATGATGTTTGGCAAGCCTACAGCAGAAAGCAACATCGATCCTGTCTTGGCTCGCGCCATGGACAAGATCTTTATGCTGCATGCTGACCACGAGCAAAACGCCTCTACCTCTACCGTTCGTTTGGCAGGCTCTTCCGGCGCCAATCCATTTGCCTGTATCGCCTCCGGCATTGCTGCACTATGGGGCCCCGCTCATGGCGGCGCTAACGAAGCGGTACTAGACATGCTCGAAGAAATTGGTGACGTATCAAACATCGATGCCTTTGTTGCCAAAGCGAAAAACAAAAACGATCCATTCCGCCTTATGGGCTTTGGCCACCGTGTTTACAAGAACTTTGACCCACGTGCCACGGTTATGCGTGAGACCTGTGACGAAGTATTAGAACTACTGGGCGTAGAAAACGATCCATTACTTCAAATTGCTAAGCGTCTAGAGCAAATCGCCTTAGAAGATGAATATTTTATTCAGCGTAAACTCTACCCTAACGTCGACTTCTACTCTGGCATCATCCTCAAGGCAATTGGTATCCCAGCGTCTATGTTTACGGTAATTTTTGCCCTAGCACGTACGGTAGGTTGGATTTCCCATTGGCACGAAATGCTTAACAGCTCGTACCGCATTGGTCGCCCTCGCCAGCTATATACCGGCGAACCTCAGCGCCCATACCCTACCAAGTAACTTTCATGACTTGGTACGCTTAAAACCACCTTTGGGTGGTTTTTTTATGCCTGCAAAAAGCGTAACTGGCACAGTCTTTGCAATATTAAGCCTTAACGGCTTGCCAACCTGCAATGGGCACCTTTACGCACCATTAACTATCAGTTGGGCAACCCGAGCGCACCATTAAAGTGCAATATTAATTTAGTTTGCCACATTAAGGAATTACCTTGGATACCACAACTAACGCAGTCGCCACCCTGGTGCAAAGTTCCAACACCTTGTTCATCTTACTGGGCGCCATTATGGTGCTTGCCATGCATGCAGGCTTTGCCTTTTTGGAAGTTGGCACCGTGCGCCACAAGAACCAAGTCAATGCATTAGTAAAGATCATGACCGACTTTGGTTTTTCTTGCCTGGCATACTTCTTTGTCGGTTATTGGATTGCCTACGATCAACACTTCTTTGCTAGTGCCCAAGCGCTAAGTGCCAACAATGGCTATGAGCTAGTGAAGTTCTTCTTTTTAATGACCTTTGCAGCCGCCATACCCGCAATTATTTCTGGTGGTATTGCAGAACGAGCTCGATTTTGGCCATTGTTAGTGGCCTCCACATTAACGGTAGGTCTGGTGTACCCCATATTCGAAGGCATAGCTTGGAACGGCAATTACGGTTTCCAGAGCTGGCTCGAAACTCAATTTGGCGTGGGTTTTCACGACTTTGCTGGTTCCGTGGTTGTACACGGCGTAGGCGGTTGGTTAGCATTAGTGGCTGTCGTGCTGCTTGGCACTCGCAAAGGCCGCTACCGCAAGGGTAGGTTAGTGGCTTTCGCACCTTCCAGCATCCCGTTTTTAGCCCTGGGTTCTTGGATCCTTACCATTGGTTGGTTTGGCTTCAACGTGATGTCTGCACAAACCTTAGATGGCATCAGTGGTTTGGTGGCTGTGAACACCCTAATGGCCATGGCTGGCGGCACTATCGCAGCCTTGGTGGTAGGCAAAAATGACCCTGGCTTCGTTCACAACGGCCCACTGGCTGGCTTAGTGGCGGTATGCGCAGGTTCTGACCTAATGCACCCCGTCGGCGCCTTAGCTGTAGGCTTAATTGCTGGCGGGTTGTTTGTATATGCCTTCATCCTCACTCAAAATCGTTGGAAGATCGATGACGTGCTAGGCGTGTGGCCATTACACGGTTTGTGTGGCGTATGGGGCGGCATTGCCGCTGGCATCTTTGGTTTAGAGGCCTTAGGTGGATTAGGCGGTGTGAGCTTGATGTCGCAACTAATAGGCACAGTACTAGGCCTAACCATCGCCGTCGTCGGTGGCATACTGGTGTATGGTGGTGTGAAAATGGCGGTAGGTTTACGTTTAAGCGAAGAACAAGAGTTGAACGGCGCCGACTTAAGTATTCATAACATCGGCGCCACGTCGGCTGACTAACTCACCGCTCGCCTTTATCTAACCAAGGATTAAAGCTCGCTTTGTCCTTGGTTTCTGGCTTCACTTGCGGCTCGACTTCTGGTTTAGCAGTCACCACCCCAGGTCGCGCAACAGGTTTATCAGCCAGCTGAGCGGCTTCCCTAGCCTTAGCTGCAGGTTGAGACGTTGCATAGTCTGCGTTGTAGAATTCCGACTCTACAACCACTTCAGGCTTGTACTTACGAATTTCCCAACAGCGGTGAATTTTCTTATTGCGACCAAAGTCTTTGTCTAAGGTTTCATCGCTAATATCTACCACATGATTATGCTGCTCTACCTTTTCGTCCAGTTCGAAACGACGGTAGTTGGTAGAGAAGATTAACAAGCCATCTTCGGCTAACAAGTCCATCACCTTATGGATCATCCACGCATGGTCTCGCTGCACATCTAACACACCTACCATTTTCTTTGAGTTTGAAAAGGTCGGTGGATCAAGGAAAATTAAGTCATATTCACCTTTATGGATCTTAATAAACTCCATACAGTCATGCTGTTCAAAACGATGTACTTGATCGCTAAAACCGTTCAAGGCAAGGTTCTTTTTACCCCAAGACAAATAAGTCGCAGACATGTCCACACTTAAGGACTTACGGGCACCACCTTGTACCGCATGCATGGTTGCTGTGCCGGTATAACAAAACAAATTCAAGAAACGTTTAGCCTGGGACTGTTGTTGGATTTTTTGTCGTACTGGGCGATGGTCTAAAAATAAACCTGTGTCTAAATAATCATTAAGGTTAACCAGCAGCTTACAGCCACCCTCTTGCACTTGAATATATTCGCCTTTCTCATCGTGTGTTTGGTATTGATCTTTGCCGGTTTGTTGGCGACGCTGCTTCAATACAATGCGTTCGGATGGGACTTGCATCGCCTGTGGCAACGCCAACATCACTTCTTCTAAACGTCTCTGCGCTTTGTCTGCATCAACGGTCTTAGGCGCGGCATATTCTTGTACATGCAACCAATCACCATACACATCGATAGC
Source organism: uncultured Oceanospirillaceae bacterium (assembly GCA_965366045.1). Classification (GTDB taxonomy): domain Bacteria; phylum Pseudomonadota; class Gammaproteobacteria; order Pseudomonadales; family Balneatricaceae; genus Njordibacter. The sequence goes on along the minus strand of CBDUDU010000001.1, from coordinate 29,602 downwards.
CACTGCATACTCTGGCATATCGGCATCATATAAGCGGTAACATTCAATTTTCTGCTGTTTAACCCATTTACTAAACTGTTTGCGGTTTTTGACCACGCGGTTAGCAAACATTTGCGCACCTTCACTGAGCGCTTGCAATGGAATTTCACCGCTCGCTTCACGCCGATCTGCAAAGCGGTTAGTCATTTCCAGGTTATACATCAACAACGAACTTTTAATAGCACCGTTGTAAAAGGCATATTGTTTATGAGAGCGTAATCCAACGGCTTTTCCTAGCTCTAAGTTGCCGGTAAATACACCCAATTGCCAGCCCACAAAATCTTGGCTTAGGCGCTCACCTAAATGTTGATAGAGATACTGAATATCGGCGACTTCGCTTAACCGCTCGCCATAGGGTGGATTGGTAATCACCAAACCAACCTGCTGCTCCGCCTTGTGAGTCAGCGGTTTTAAATCTTTTAGTTCGCGATGACTGACACGAATTCGATCGGTCATCCCGGCTTGTTTTAAGTTTTCACGGCACTTAGACACCGCTTTAGGCTGACCATCATAGCCATGGATTTCACTGCTAGATGCGGCTTCGCCTGCTTCTCTACGTAATTCCGCCGCATCCCAAATTTCACGCCACAATTCTACATTGTGCTGCTTCCACGTTTGTAGACCAAAACGCCAACGCAACAAGCCTGGGGCAGTATCAGAAGCCATCATCGCAGCTTCAATTAAAAACGTACCAGAACCACACATAGGGTCCATTAAAGGTTTACCCGCGGCCGCCATTGCTGGCCAACCGGCACGAATCAATAGTGCTGCTGCAAGGTTTTCTTTCAGTGGCGCCATACCACCTTCACGGCGATAGCCACGCTTGTGTAAACTCTCGCCGGATAAATCAAGGCTAATACGTACGCGACCTTTGGTAACAAAAACGTTAATACGAATATCAGGTTCTTGTTTTGAGATGTTAGGGCGCAATTCACCCTTGGCACGGAACTGGTCGACAATGGCATCTTTAACTTTAAGAGCACCAAAGTGAGTGTTATCTATGCCTCGCATACGGCCCGCATAGTCGACTAAGAAGGTTTGATCACTATCAAAGTGCTCAGTCCAATCCACCTTACCTATGGCGTCATAAAGTTCGTCTACGCTGTCTACGGCTTCATCGTGTAACAACATCAAAACACGGTTAGCCAAACGGCTCCACAAACAGGCGCTGTAGCCTACCTTTAAGTCACCATTAAAGTAGACGCCACCTTGGGTTAGCTTGATATCTTCAGCGCCTAAGGGGCTAAGTTCATCAGCTAGGATAGACTCCATGGCTTTGGGGCAAGTGGCAAAAAAGGCGTAGTTCATAGGAAAATACTGCAGTGATAAAAGTGGAGGCGCAGTATAACACCAAATGTATGCTGAGGTAGGAGTTCCCGCGCAAGGCACGGGAACTAGCATTTAAAGGACGTTAAGCAATAACTAGAGGCAAGAAGGTTGCAGACAATACTACCGCTGTAATTAGCAAACCTACCAATACACAAAGGCCTACGGTGACGATCGATATACTGAAGAAGAAACCACGCTCTTCCGAAACGTTCATCATTACCGGAACACCTACAAACATGAGGTAACAAGACATAGTGGTGGCTGCCATAATCACGCCCACATCGAGCCATAAAATGGGCAATAGGCCGACGACGCCAGCAATCAATACCGGTGAAGCAACAAATGTAGCCAACACCATGCATGTATCAAAACTTGAGCGCGAACCATAAGTTCGCTCCATCCAATGAATACCAATGGCCAAACCAGCAACGCCCAACAAAATAGCCACATACATGGCCACAGCAATAGGCAGAGCGCTGCCAATAGTTAGGGTGTGGTAGGCACTACCGCCATGACTCCAGCCCATTTGTGTGGTGCCAATAAAGAAAGCGGCCGGTGGAATTAACGCCAGCCAGACCAGCTGAGCGGTATAGCAGTGCATAAGAGAGTAGTTTTGACGACGGATGCGACGCCAGGCACGTTGGGGTTGGTAGACCAAGTCCCAAATGTATTCGAAAATCATAATTATTCCAATCTGGATTATTTTTATTAGTCAGATATGTAACACAAAATCATTCACCAAACTAATAATGAACATCCCCTGTGCCACACCTCTTATATAGCAAATTTTGCTAAACAAGGAAAGACAAAACTACCCAAATTATGATTTTAGCTGGCCCTCAATAGCTAACCCAGGTTAGATCGGCAAATAGTGGTCCACAAGCAACAATGCAAACAAGACCATAAGGTAAATGATTGAAAACCAAAATGTTTTCATGGCTTGCTGATAGGCCCCACGATAGAGCTTCCAAGCCCAATATAAGAAGCGCATATTGAGCAAAGTAACGCCGACCAGGTAGATAAATCCACTCATGCCTACGACATAGGGCAGCATGGTGGAAATCACCAATAAAACGGTATACAACAACACCTGCAAGCCGGTAAATTCTAGGCCATGGGTGACCGGTAACATCGGCACTTCCACTTTGGCATATTCATCACGCTTGTGAATCGCTAAGGCCCAAAAATGGGGCGGCGTCCAGGTGTAGATAATCAACACCAAAAGCAACGCATTGGGATCCACGGTCCCGGTAACGGCGACCCAACCCAACAAAGGTGGCATGGCACCTGCTATACCACCAATAACAATATTCTGCGGTGTGGCTCGTTTCAGGTAGAGGGTATACACCAGTGCATACCCCACCGACGAAGACAGAGTAAGCCAAGCGGTCAAAGGGTTAATCAAAACGTATAAGACACCCATGCCCACCACCGCTAAAACAGCGGCAAAAATCAACGCATGAGCTGGTGCTACCTTGCCTTTTGCCACGGGTCGATTGTGGGTGCGGCCCATTTGGCCATCAATACGGCGGTCTATGACATGATTCACCACGGCTGCAGACGCAGCCGACATAGCAATGCCTAAGTTACCCCACACCAGTACGTCCCACGGCACCATGCCGGGCACAGCCATAAACATACCCACCAATGAAGTCAGCAGCATTAACAACACCACGTTGGGCTTACACATTTCGTAATAGTCGCGCCAGTTTAGTTTAGGGCTTGTTGCACTAGTCTCAAAACTCATCAAGCTGTCCTCGGCCAGAATTGGCCACGTAATTAAGACTCACGGCGAGCACAAATAAACATGCACCACCAAAATTGTGCGCCACAGCCACAGGCAAAGGCAATAAATAAAATATATTTGCCAAACCTAAGGCAAACTGGAGGATAAATAGCACAATAAAGGCTAATCCGAAGCGACGTAAAAGATGGTCTTGCTGGCTCATCAAACGGTAGCTAGTGAGCAGTAAAAACAATCCCAATACAATAGCGCCGTACCGATGTAAGACATGAATCGCTTGCCGTGCCTCACTGTTCATTAAACCACCAAGGTAATTTGGCCCCAGTGATTGGGTCAGATTAAAGCCTTGTGAAAAGTCCATTGCGGGCCACCATGACCCATTACAATCAGGCAAACTTGAACACGCTAACGCCGCGTAATTAGAGCTCATCCACCCACCCAAAAACACCTGCAACACAACTAATAACAGGGCCATAAATGCCCATAATTTAAGTTGACCATGGCGCATATTAGTTAATCGCAAGGGGTTAGCTGCCTTACCCATTCGGCGTAACTTAATCAGCAATAACACCAATAAACTGAAAGTAATAAAACCCCCAAATAAATGTGCTGTAACGACCTGAGGCCATAACTTCCATGTCACTGTCCATGCGCCAAATGCGCCTTGCAGAATGACCATGGCCAACAAGGCTTGCGTTAATACAAACGGATAATATAAACGTTTACGCTGCGCCCAAGAAAAAGCCGCTAGAATCAATATCACTAAGCCCAAAGCCGACGCAAAATAGCGATGTGTCATTTCCATCCAGCCTTTAGCCGGTTCAACTGGGGCATCAGGAAACAGTGCTTGAGCCGAGGCTATTTCAGCGGCTGTTTCTGGCACCAATATAGAGCCATAACAACCCGGCCAGTCCGGACAACCTAAACCCGCGTCAGCAAGCCGGGTCCATGACCCAAGTACAATAACGCAGGCCACTAAGGCCAGCGCGATATAGGTTAAAAACAAACTCCACTTGGGAGCTGTAGCCGCAGTGTTCATAGTCGTTAATCAACCTATATTAGAGGTTTTAAGTAGTTTTTTAAGGTCTTTTAGCAATTCTTTACCTACAAAATCAACCCCATAGTGCATCATGATATTGCCCAGAGGATCAACCAAATAGATGCCCTGCCCATTAATAAACGTGTCAGGTGCTAAGCTCTTCAATTGAATCAAAGCGGGATAGTCTATTACCAACTGTGCTTCGTCTTGGCCTTGCTGGTTCACTACAAGACGCGTTACGCGATGTGCCTCTTTACCCAAGGCCACATGAATCTGTCTTATTAAGTGAATGGCTTCAGCACAGGATTCGAGGCACTCCTGTTGCGTCACATAAACCATGAGCCAACGTTTATCAGCCTGCTCTTGCGACCACTCAAGCTGGTCCGCCCCTTGTAATTGAGCGTCTTGAAGTTGTTCAGGGGGTAGGAGTAACTCACCAAAGTTAGTCCGGCCTTCGGGCACAGCCCAAAGATTAAAATACATGATCATGGCAATCACCAGAGGCACTGCAGTTACCGCAAACACAGCGTACAGGGTAAATCGATTACTTTTATTGGAACTCATTGATATGCCTTTAATTTTTTTGTAGCGTATTTTATTAACGTAGTGGCGAATAAAATACCCGATAAATATATAGCAAACAAAGGGTTAAAGCTAGGCCAAACCATTGCCATGCATACCCTAAATGTTTTGCTGCAGTCATGCTATTGGCCCGCCAGTGAGGCTCTAATAATGCAGGGCTGGGTGCGTCCAACATGAGCACCCACGGCAGTAGAGGACGCTCAAATTGTTGTTGTAGCTGAGGCATGTCCAAAGCTTGTACCAATTGCGGGTAATCAGCGGTGTAAATGTCTGCCGCCAATTGATAGGGATTGGCAGTCACCGGTACCAAACGGCCCGTTAAGTTAACGCTATCTGTGGGCCAATCTATGTTGGGCAACGGGTCTCTTTGGCCATTGGAGGCAAACCAACCACGATTCACTAACAACAACTCAGGCCCCACGTTAATCAAACCTACCGCATCGTACCCTACTTTGCCTTTAACCACTTGATTATCCCTAAACCAAACATAAGGCTTGATAAACTGGGCCTTCAGTGTCACCCTTTGGTGGTCGACAAAATGAGCCAAACTATCTTCAACAGTCACATGGATGGACTGCTCCAAGCCTGCTAAGCTCAAAACCAACGCTTGTTTTTGTGCGGCTCGGTCGAGCTGCCAGACACCTAGCACTAAGGTCAGCGGCAAAAAAAATGCCGTGAATATAGACAAGGCCCAATGGTGCCTTACGTTAGTTACAATAGTCATTCAATACACCGGTTGTATACGCTGGTAACACACCACCCGAGGTTCTTAGTATGATTAAAATCGTCATTACCATATTACTGTTACTGGCCTTAATAAGCCTCACTAGTGGCTTCATATTCTTGCTCAAAGATGGTAACCGATCTACACGGGTACTCACTTCGCTAAAATATCGCATTGGACTGGTGGTACTATTGGTTCTGGTGGTCACTTACGGGTTTTGGAGTGGTCAGCTTGTCACTCATTCACCTTGGGCAGCCATTCATTAAAAAAGGCAGCCATTCAGCTGCCTTTTTAGGGTTACATACTTTGATTTACATAATATATACAAAGATAAATAAACCGATCCAAACCATGTCCACAAAGTGCCAATACCAAGCGGCAGCTTCAAAACCGAAGTGTTGCTCCGGTGTGAAATGACCTTTACAAATACGTAGCCACATAACAAATAGGATAAACGCTCCAATAGTCACGTGAGCGCCGTGGAAGCCAGTAAGCATAAAGAAGGTAGAGCCATAAATACCTGAGTCTAAGGTCAAGCCTAACTCGGTATACGCTTCAATGTATTCCAACACCTGATAATAAACAAAGATGGCGCCAAGAATTACGGTAAACGCCAACCAAAATATGGTGCGTCCACGTTGCATGGCCCTTAATGCATGGTGAGCAAAGGTGAGCGTCACGCTAGAAGACATTAACAGCACAGTATTCAATAGTGGAATATGCCAAGGGTCAATAACCGCGTTAGGACCAGGCAGATCGGCACCAGCTGGGTTATTAAACATGGGCCAAGCATAATCAAAACTTGGCCACAACATATGTGTACTGGCCTTATCACCCTGGCCATCTAACCAAGGGCCCGCCCATTGACGTACATAAAGTAGCGCACCAAAGAATGCAGCGAAGAACATCACCTCAGAGAAGATGAACCAGCCCATACCCCAACGGAAAGACCGGTCCATTTGTGGGCTGTACATGCCTGCACGGCTTTCGGTTACAACTTTACTGAACCATGTAAATAGCACATAGGCTAATAACAAAGCCCCGGCGAAAAACACATAATGCGGGAAAGCATAACCTGATTCCCCTGCACTCATGTGATTCATCATGCCACCTGCGCCTGATGCCATACCAAACAAGCCTAAACTCGCCATAATCGGAAAGCGGCTGCTTTCTGGTACGTAATAACTGGATGTTGCCATGTATTGCTCCTTGGTCGAAGACTTATTATTGGGCTGTAAAATACAGCCTTAAATTTGTTTTAAAAGGCGAAAACCTTACTTTTCAGCAAAGGCCCCCGCATCAAATATTGTGTAAGACATCGTCACCGTACGAATATGCGGCGGCAGCTTCGGATCAAGAGCAAAGATGAGCGGCATTTTACGCCCTTCTCCTGCTGCTAACGTTTGCTGACTGAAACAGAAACATTCTGTTTTTTGCACATACTCTGTGGCTTCCGAAGGCGATACACTGGGTACCGCTTGGCCCACCATGTCTTGCTGAGTTGGGTTTAAGGCCCAAAACTCTACTTGCGTCCATGCCCCTGGGTGTACTTCAATTTCTTCTTCAAGCGCTTCAAACTCCCACGGCATACCCGCGTTATTTGTAGTAATAAACTGCACCTTAATAGTACGGCTAGTATCTACCCACTGTTCAACTCGTTCAACAGGACCGGTAATTTTACCGTTGATACCTGTGAATTCGCAAAACACATCATACAAAGGCACCAATGCAAAGCCAAAGCCAAACATTGCAACTGCCGCCAACACTAGCTTTAAGGCGGTTTTACCTGCCTTAAAGCCTGTTTTTGGTGAGTCTGTCACTACTTAACTTCTGGTGCTTCAGCAAAAGTGTGGTAAGGCGTTGGTGATGGAAGAGTCCATTCCAAACCTTCCGCCCCTTCCCAAACCTCATCACTGGCCTGCTCACCACCGCGGATACATTTTATAACTGCGTAGAGCAAAATCAACTGAGAGAAGCCGAACACAAAGGCACCAACGGTGACAATGGCATTAAAGTCGGCAAACTGCAGCGCATAGTCGGGTATACGGCGAGGCATGCCCGCTAAGCCAACAAAGTGCATAGGGAAGAAAGTAACGTTTACACCAATGAAGGACATCCAAAAATGGAATTTACCCAGCTTTTCGTCGTAATAATGACCTGTCCACTTAGGCAACCAATAGTACACACCAGCAATAATGCCGAACAATGCGCCTGGCACTAGCACGTAGTGGAAGTGAGCCACTACAAAGTAAGTGTCATGGTACTGGAAATCTGCAGGCGCAATCGCCAACATCAAACCAGAGAAACCGCCGATGGTAAACAATACGACAAAAGCCAGGGCAAACAACATCGGCGTCTCGAAGGTCATGGACCCCCTAAACATGGTAGACACCCAGTTGAAGACCTTTACGCCAGTTGGTATAGCAATCAACATGGTGGCGTACATAAAGAACAGTTCTGTTTGCAGCGGTAACCCCACGGTAAACATGTGATGTGCCCAAACAATAAACGACAAGAAGGCTATAGACGAAGTGGCGTATACCATCGACGCATAACCAAACAATGGCTTACGAGCAAAGGTAGGAATGATCTGCGAGACAATACCAAACGCAGGCAAGATCATAATATATACTTCAGGATGACCAAAGAACCAGAATACGTGTTGGAACAATACGGGATCACCACCACCAGCCGCATCAAAGAAGCTCGTGCCAAAGTGAATATCCATCAACATCATGGTTACCACACCAGCCAATACCGGCATTACTGCAATCAGCAAATAAGCGGTAATCAACCAAGTCCATACAAACAGCGGCATCTTCATCAAGGTCATACCCGGCGCCCGAAGGTTTAAGATAGTTGCAATGATATTGATGGCACCCATAATGGAAGAAATACCCATCATGTGTACACCAAAAATGAAGAAAGTCACACTGCTCGGTGCGTAGGTAGTGGACAGCGGCGCATAAAACGTCCAACCAAAGTTGGGTGCACCGGCTTCGGTAAATAAGGTGAACAACAACATCCCAAAAGCGAATGGTAAAATCCAGAAGCTCCAGTTGTTCATACGTGGCAACGCCATGTCTGGCGCGCCTACCATAAGCGGCACCATCCAGTTAGCCAACCCGACGAAGGCTGGCATAATGACACCAAACACCATGATTAAGCCGTGCATGGTGGTCATTTGGTTAAAGAACTCAGGTTCGATCAGTTGCATACCCGGCTGAAACAATTCAGACCGGACAATCAGCGCCATAGTGCCGCCAATAAACAACATGATGAATGAGAACCATAAATACATACTACCAATGTCTTTATGGTTTGTAGTTAATACCCAGCGCATGATGCCTTTAGCAGGCCCATGATGGCCGTGATCGTCGTGTTGATCGGTCGCAGTTGTCATAATCGAGCCTCCTATTGTTTCGCGTCAATGATCATTTTTGGAGTCACCGTATCGCCGGCATCGTTACCCCAAGCGTTTCGCTCATAAGTAATTACCGCGGCTAAATCCACTTCGCTGAGCTGAGCCGCAAAGGCCTGCATAGCGGTGCCAGATTTACCATTGATAACGATATCGATGTGGGCTGCCACGTCGCCGGTGGCGATTGGGCTATCCACTAAGGCTGGGAATACACTGCCCATACCCGCTCCCTGTACGCCATGACAGGCTGCACAACTACGAGCATATACATCGGCACCTTTAGTCATCAGTTCTTCATGGCTAAAGTCGCCTAAGGCAGCTGCTGCTTCGGCTTCTGCCGCAGCTCGCTGATCAACCAACCAAACTTGATATTCGGCTGGCGTGACGGCTTCCAAGACAATCGGCATAAAGCCATGGTCAACACCACATAACTCAGCACACTGGCCACGATATAGGCCTTCTTGGCCTTCGGGGATGATGGCCCATGACTCATTGATGTAACCTGGAATGGCATCTTTCTTAACTGCTATTTCTGGCACCCACCAAGCATGGATAACGTCATTAGCTGTAATTAAGAAACGAATTTTTTTGCCGGTTGGCACAACCACATGTTTATCCACCTCTAGCAAATAGTTTTCACCTTTCGCTGTGCGGTCATAAATTTCGTCTTGGCTGGTCGTTAGGTTACTGAAGAACCCCACGTCTTCGCCAAGGTAATCGTATTGCCACTTCCATTGATGACCGGTGATCTTAATGTCGATATCAGCATCGGTGGTATCGTACATTTCAATGAGGGTAGAAGTCGCTGGCACTGCCATAGCAATAAGAATTGCAGTAGGCACGGCTGTCCATAACAGCTCTAGGCCGAGACTTTCGTGGAACTGAGAGGCTTTTGCGCCCTTGGACTTACGGTGTTTGAAAATGGAGTAGAACATCACTCCAAAAACCACCACACCAATCCAAACGCAAATCCAAAAAATAAGCATATGTAAGTCGTAGATAGATTGACTTACTTCTGTGACTCCTTGAGGCATATTCAATTCCCAATCTGCCATAGCAGCGGGTGCTGAAACCAAACTCAAGACTACAGAACTTAGGCGCTGCCAAGTTCTCGAAAACATACCTGCCCTCCTTATTGTTTTTGTGGGGGGTGTTAGTTAGTTGGACCTAAAAACGATGATATTTAGGGTGACACGAAAATTATCAATTAAGGGGGTAATAATCAAGCATTATTTTGAGTATTTTCCTAGACTTAAGTATGAGGAAGCGCACTATTAACAGCAGTCAAAACGATAATTACAAATACTACTAAAGTACCCAAACCTATATATATCATACGCTCCAGGCCACCTTCATTAAGGTCTTGTTCGCGCTTTTCATTGGATTGAATGCCAATTAGCCCCGCTAATACGCTTTGAGCGTAACTTAACAACCATCGCCAACCACTTTTTTGTTGTGGCATTATTGCACTCCCCTATTTAGTTCATTAACTCTCTATACGCCGTCACACACTCTTTAACCAAGCTCGGACCTTGGTAAATCAAACCACTGTAGACTTGCACCAGCTTGGCACCAGCCGCCATTTTTTCCAATGCATCGGTGCCGCTACTAATACCACCCACGCCTATAATGGGCACTTGATCAGTCAATATAGCGTACAAATCGGCAATGGTTTGTGTCGACTTATCTTTTACCGGCACCCCACTAAGGCCACCCGCTTCGTCACCATAAGGCAAATGCTCCACGCCCGCTCGGCTCAAGGTGGTATTGGTGGCAATAACCGCATCCATTTTTTGTTCTAACACACACTCAGCCACACCCTGCAATTGCTGGGCATCCATATCAGGGGCTATTTTTACGGTTAACGGCACATATCGACCGTGTATTTCGGCCAAAGAGGCTTGCTCTCGTTTCAAGGCCGATAATAGCTGATTGAGCGATTCACCATATTGTAGGTCACGCAAACCAGGCGTGTTAGGAGAAGAAATATTAACCGTGATGTAGCTGGCGTATTGATAGACCTTTTGCATACAGATGATGTAATCGTTGGCGGCATCTTCTACCGGCGTATCAAAGTTCTTGCCTATGTTAATCCCCAACACACCATCAAATGTCGATTTTTTTACATTAGCGATGAGCTGATCTACACCCTCATTATTGAAACCCATACGGTTAATAATACCTTGAGCTTCTGGCAGTCGAAACATACGTGGCTTAGGGTTGCCCGGCTGTGGCCGCGGCGTTACCGTGCCAACTTCTACAAACCCAAAACCCAATGCCGCTAATCCATCAATGGCCGATGCATTTTTGTCGAGCCCCGCAGCCAAACCCACAGGGTTTGGAAAATTGATACCCATTACCGTGACAGGTGCGTCTGGTACGCTGGGCATTAAAGCAGGTAACAACCCTAGCCGAGCTCCTGCAGCAAGCCCTTCTATGGTTAACTCATGGGCTGTCTCGGCAGACAATTGAAACAACACACTTCGAGCGATGGAGTACACGGCATAACCTCTAAACTTAACTTACGTATTTAACAGCCATTATAGCCTATGCTCAACCAAGGTTACATTTCAATACAAAGCACAACAGATAAAAATCTAAATACCTGTTCTTGGTTACACAAGCACAGCACTATACGAACACAAAACCCCACCATAATCGATACTCTAAACCTCACATTATTGACTAGGTGAAGACTATACTCGAACAGAAACTTCCAGAAATTGGTGAACACACCACCATTAACGAACTTGCAGACATTGTACGCACACTCGAGCAGTCGTTAATCTTACGTATTTACGATGTTCATAATGAGGTATTTGGTGCGATCCGCCTAGTCAGTGCCAACGAACTCAAGCAAATTGATCGCCTCCGTCAGCAGCCACAATTCATCGATGCACTAGGCGCTGTCTTGCACCAACTGGCGCAACGAAACCAAGTTTTGCATACGCTTGCCCTGTTCAAAACAAAGGTGGGCCTGCGGGTACACCCGGCCCAACAACTTAAGCCACTGTTTGATACGCGCGTCTTGGTACTTAACCTCTACCGTTGCCTCTACAAGGTCAATAAAATAAAGTACCGTCGGTACTAAGGCAGTCCAATTCCACGCTTGATGAGGCTGATCAGCTTGCTGATGGGCTATTTGTAAAGCTAGGTCTGGCTTCCATACCAAACCTCTACCGATCATCACGTCATCACAGCCGCTGGCCTTCTTACACGCTTCATAATCTGCCGGTGTCCAAACTTCGCCATTGGCAATAACTGGGATACTCACGTGCTGACGAATTTTATTAATCCACTGCCAATGCGCCGGTGGCCGATACCCTTCAACCTTAGTACGTGCGTGTACTGTGAGCTCGTTAGCGCCAGCGTCAGCAATACCCTTGGCATTGTCTAAGGCTAAGTCTTTGGTGGCAAAACCTAGACGCATCTTGGCGCTCAGCCAGGCGCCATCACCAATGGCTTGCCTTACCGTAGCCACGATATGCGCCACCCTCTGAGGCTCCTGTAGCAAGATGGCTCCGCCTTGGCTACGGTTTACCGTTTTGGCAGGACAACCAAAGTTTAAATCTACGCCGGGAGAACCTAATTCTAGCGCCCGCACCGCATTAGCCGCCAAGGCCTTGGGATCGCTACCTAACAATTGAATACGAACCGGCACCCCTGCCGGGGTTTTACAACCATTGGCTAGCTCAGGGCACAAGCGCTTAAATACTTTAGGCGGCAGCAATTGGGTCGTCACACGGATAAATTCGGTGACACATAAATCAATGCCGCCAATTCGAGTGAGGCAATCACGTAGAATGTCGTCGGCTAGGCCTTCCATAGGCGCTAAAATAATGCGACTCACAAACTTGCCTCAATCTCTACTTCGCAGCAACCTATAGCTCTGCTAACATAGTGCTCCCAGTTACTTGGGGTTATCGTTTTTTTACTCAATAGGCACATCATGTTTACCGGAATTGTCCAAGGCCAAGGCCACATTGAATCCACTGTAGAAGGTCAAGGCCAACGCAGCTTTAATATTCGTTTACCTGCCGCCATGAGCAAGGATGTTGCCATTGGCGCCAGCATCGCTATCAATGGCACTTGCCTTACCGTAACAGCCCAAAACAGCAATCTGTTTAGCTTTGATGTGATTGGCCAAACATTGAAACTAACCAACTTAGGGTTGCTTAAACAAGGCCAGTTAGTCAACGCAGAACGGTCACTTAAATACGGCGATGAGATCGGCGGCCATATTATATCAGGGCATATTTCTGTAGTGGTACAAGTTAGCCGTGTAGACCAGCAGCAAGATAACACAACGGTGTGGTTTAACTTACCTCAAGCCCACAAAAAACACGTATTGCCACAGGGTTTTATTGGCCTCAACGGCTGCAGCCTTACCGTTGCTGATGTCACTGACACTCAGTTTTGCGTCTGCCTTATTCCTGAAACCTTAAGAGTCACCGGCTTCGGTACAGCTAAGGTTGGCGAACAAGTGAACATGGAAATAGACCACCAGACTCAAACTATAGTGGCTACCGTAGAACGGGTGCTAGCGCAGCGCGCCCACTAACCCTTCTCTGCGAGCGCAGCGAAGCAGTCCACCTGCGCCTGCAGCAATTCACCCAATGCATCAATTTGAGCCCGCGCTTGGTTGAGCGCGGGAATATAATTGAGACTTTGGCCGCCTGCAGCCTTAAAGTGCTGCGCAAAACCAATCGCCACTTCCTCTAAGGTTTCCAAGCAATCCACCGCGAAACCTGGACAAATCACATCCACCTGCTGATGACCCTGTTGTGCTAATTGCGTCAGGGTATCGTCGGTATAGGGCTGCAACCACGGCTGATAACCAAACCGAGACTGAAAACAAACACTATAATCTGTATCTTTTAAACCCAGCTTTTGCACCAGCAAGGCAGCGGTCTGCACACACTGCTGATAGTACGGATCACCTTTTTTACGTGTAGCCTCAGGCGTTCCATGAAACGAAATCAATAAGTGATTAACTTGTTTTTGTTGACTCGCATGAGCTAAAACAGACGCCGCTAGTGCGTCTATATGCAGTGATTGATCATGATAATCGCCAATCAAACTCATCGGCAATTTACATTTCAACTCATGTGCCGCAAGCATATACGCATCATCAACAGCAGCCGTGGTGGTGGTGGAATACTGAGGAAATAGCGGCAAAAGCACCACCCTATCCACACCCGCCTGTATCAACTTTTGTAATGCCGACACCAAGCTAGGGTTGCCATAGGTCATGCCTAATTCCACACAACAGTCGAGCTGCTGAGCATTAGCCCATGCCTGTAGCGAGGTTTGAATGGCGAGACTATAGACCGTTAAGGGAGCACCCTCGTCTAACCAAATTTTTTTATACAAAGCCGCCGAACGTGGCGGCCTTTTACGCAAAATAATACCGCGTAAAATAGGCTGCCAAACCAAGGCAGGCAGATCTACCACGCGCCGGTCAGATAAAAACTGTTTTAAATAAGGTTTAACAGCTTCTGCCGTGGGCGCATCGGGTGAGCCTAGGTTCACCAACAACACACCCACTTTTTGCCCTTTATTTTGTTCTAATATCGCCATAATCATTGTGCCATTTGACTTAATTAGCCGCCAAAGCTTTGCTAACCACTTCAAATACATCTTTACTAAGATCGGCTTGGCTTAAACGAGTGAGTTGGGCTTGCATCAGTTGTTGGCGATTCTGTGTATGGCGCTTATAACGGCCTAATGGTTTCGCCAAATTGGCGGCCATCATGGGGTTAATACCGTCCAAGCGCAGCACCATATCGGCGACAAACTCATAACCACTGCCGTTGGCAGCGTGGAAATTAATAACACTACGTATAAAGCCGCCAACCACACTGCGCACCTTGTTGGGGTTACGAATATCAAATGCTGCATGGTCTAGCAAGGCTTTCACCTGAGCTAACCGGCCTGCTAAGTTGGCGCCGGCCTGCATAGCAAACCACTGATCTACCACCTGTGCATCCGTATGCCAGCGCTGGTAAAAGTCGGCCAATAGCGGGGCTGCGATTTGTTCATCCGGCAAGCCGATTAGAATCTGTAACGCAGCACCCACATCAGTCATGTTAGCTTGTAGTTGGTATTGAGCTTGTGCCAAGGCTTGATACTGCGGTTTAGCTAAACAGTTTAGGTAAGCCAAGCAACTATTTTTTAACGCACGCTGACCAATGGCTTGGCCTGTCTGGCTAAACGGGCCCATATCGTGACAGCGCTGGTAACAGGCCAATAATGGCGCTTCTAATGCCATAGCAATAGCCTCACGCATAAATTCACGACTGCTATGAATTGACTCTACATCTACTGTAGTTTGCGTTTCTGCTAAGTAAGCCTCGCTGGGCAACTGCATCAACTTGGCCACCATGGCAGGATCTAACTCTGGGTTAGTTAAACTGGCAGACAACATATCAACTAGGGAGCTATTTAAAGAGACTTGCTTGTTAGGTGTCGCCATCACGGCTTCTGTCGCTTCAATTAACAACCGCTGAGTGGCTTCCCAGCGATTGAAATCATCTTGGTCATGGCTAGCCAAGAACAATAGCTGGGCTTGAGTATAGTCATAGGCTAATTTAACCGGTGCAGAAAAACCCCGTAACAACGAAGGCGTAGGCGCTTCGGTACAGCCAGTAAAGACAAAGCTCTGTTGGCTTTGGGTAATGTCCAAGACACATTCGATACCGGAGGTGCTCGCATCATCCAGTAGTTGCAACGGCAGGGGTTCGCCCACTGCATTGAGCAACGCCATGCGCAACGGCATATGGAACGGCAACTTGTGTTCACATTCGGCTGTGGGTGGTGTACTTTGAACCACCGTGAGGCAGTATTCTTGTGTCTCATGGTTATAGGTATCGGTGACCGTTAAGGTCGGGGTACCGGCCTGACAGTACCATCGCTTAAACTGCGTTAAGTCGACGCCACTGGCGTCACTCATGGCTGCTACAAAGTCATCAGTGGTCACCGCTTGACCATCGTGGCGGTCAAAATAAAGATCACTGCCCTCACGGAACCGGTCTGCTCCCAACAAGGTACGTAGCATGCCAACCACTTCGGAGCCTTTTTCATACACGGTAACAGAATAAAAATTGTTTATCTCCATGTAGGATGCAGGCCGAATGGGGTGTGCCATAGGGCTGGCATCTTCGGCAAATTGGTGGGTACGCAATATAGTTACATCATCAATGCGTTTAACCGCAGCGGAATAGGTGTCGGCGGTGTATTGCGCGTCTCTATATACGGTAAAGCCTTCTTTCAAACTCAGCTGAAACCAATCACGGCAAGTCACACGGTTACCCGACCAGTTATGAAAATATTCGTGCGCCACAATGCCTTCTATACGTTCGAACATGGCGTCGCTACTGGTGGCAGGGTCGGCCAGCACACAATCAGAATTGAATATATTCAAACCCTTGTTTTCCATGGCCCCCATGTTGAAGTCATCTACTGCCACAATCATGAACAAGTCTAAATCATATTCTCGGCCATAATTATGCTCATCCCATAACATTGAGCGTTTTAGCGACGCAAGAGCATGGTCACATTTATGAGCATTGTGAGCTTCAACAAAGATCTGTAAATCTACCTTGCGCCCAGAACAGGTGGTAAATTGGTCTTCTTGTTTAACTAAGTCGCCTGCCACCATGGCAAACAAATAGGCTGGTTTGGGGAACGGGTCATGCCAAACAGCAAAGTGCTCGCCATTATCTAAATCGCCTTGCTCTACCGGGTTACCGTTGGCAAGTAGAGTTGGATAAATGGCTTGGGGTGCACTGATGCGCGTGGTAAATACCGACAATGCATCGGGACGGTCTAAGTAATAGGTGATATTCCGAAACCCTTCGGCTTCGCACTGGGTGCAATACATGCCGCCAGATTTATACAGGCCTTCTAAACTAGTGTTATTTTGAGGCTGAATCAAACACTCTGTGGTGAGTACAAATTCATTAGGGCATGGATCAACACACAGGTTAGCACCCAGCATATAGTAGCTGTCCTGTTCCAATACCAAACCATCCAGCATCACTTCTTGCAGCTTAATGTCTTTGCCGCCAAACAACACTAATGGCGCGCTTTGGTTGGTAGACTTAGGGTTCCGTTGCATTTTTAAACGCGCAACCACCGAGGTGTACTCTTCTCCAATACGAATATCCAAATCGGTTGTAACAATAATAAAATCTGGCACTTGATAGTCTGCTAGATAGATAACTTGGGCGTCTGTTTTCATGAGCTAAATTGCACCAAATAAGAGGAGTATTTACGAATATTAATAACCGCAGTATCAAAAATGAGGTATTGACCTTTAATACCCATCAACCGACCTTCAAGTACCGGTTCCTTATCCAGGTTGTGAGACACAATTTTGGTGGGGTATTCAAGCACTGGGTAGCGCATACTAATCGCTGGAGTATCGAGCCACTGGTAATCTGTGTGGTTTAAATTACCCAACAAAGCTTCAAGATCCGCTTCGGCCTGGTTCAACAAGACATCTGCAGCATGGGCAAGATCAACATGTTCAGCATCACCTTTGAGTAGTTTACGCCAATTGGTTTTATCGGCAACGTATTGTTTCAACACAGTTTCCACATCGCCAGACAGCTTGCGGGTGGCCACTTGCATGACGGGCATCGCTTGGGCAGCGCCCTGATCTAACCAACGCGTAGGCATTTGATTAACGCGGGTGATACCCACCTTTAAACCAGAGGAATTAGCTAAATACACAATATGCGGCTGCATACAAAAGGCCTGACCCCAGGCTTCGTCGCGGCAGGTGCCGGCGTCAAAGTGGCAGCGCTCTGGACTCATGATACATAAATCACATTGTGGCAATTTTTGCATACAGGGAAAACAATACCCTTGGCTGTAGCTTTTTTTGGTTTTTCGGCCACAGTGAGAGCAGTTAATTTGGCCTAAGTGTTCCAGCCGAACCTGCTGACCTATAAAGGCATTAAGAGGTACCGATTGTTCACCCAAAACTAGGGTGTATTGCACTTGCGCGTCGGGCACGGCATCGATATGAGTCACGAGTTTAGTCAGGTGCCCGCTGTGGACTTGGGAAGTATTCATGATGGGTATACTAGTGGATTTTGATAACTTGTTCGTCAGACGACTCGGACTTACAGCGACCGGTCATATAACCTGAGTGCTGGGTTGGATCTAGCTTGAGAGCTTGGTAACGCAATACAGCCTCCATGCAGGAGGCCTTTTGTTCATCACTAAGTATACGCCCGTCAGGCCACTTGCCAATTTCAATCGCAGTTTTTAACCGCAGGTAGACTTCTGGCGTGAGCTGGGCAATGAGTTGATTATATTCCATGGGCCACAGAATAGCATAACTTGCCTTTGATGGCGGCTTGTTTTTAGCCTTATTTGGCGGTTTTATTAATCCATACACCATGCCACAAACCAACAACAACACCAGCCAAAAGGCCTCCTAAGTGTGCCATATTAGCCATTGATCCAAAGCCCACTAGCTCCAACAGGTTGCTCAATCCAAGCAGCAACCACAAGAGCATAAACACCAGAATACCCTGAGGTAAATGATAACGTGGCGGACTCAAGCGGTCTATAACCCACATATAGCCTAACAAACCATAAATCACACCCGATAAACCACCAAACAAACTCGGCTCTTGCCACGCTTGACCTAAATTACCAGCTAGGCCTGTAATCATTACCAACATCAGTAATAGCCATGCCGACTGCAACTCAATACGGCGCCCCAAATCCAGCCACCACAGGCTATTAAACACCAAGTGGAGCCAGCCGAAGTGCAACAAAATGGGGCTAATTAAGCGCCAGGGTTGCTGCCACAAATGATCAAAACCGGTCACTAAATAGACTTGTGTATCAAACAACATCGGATAAAAGGTTAATGCCGCCACAACAGTTAACAGCTCTCCTAGCTGCGTCAACAAAGCCACCAACAGAGCCAGAATCAATACTAGCGCCGTAATAGGCGAACCCATCAGCCATACCTTGGCGCGCGCAAAGCCGCCAGAGGCATCAGTCTTGCTTACATTTGGGGAGACGTTTGAAGAGCATAACGCCAGTGCAACTTGAGCCTGACTAGCATCCTGCAGCCACAGCTGCTGTTCGCCATTCAACTGCCTGACTCGGTGAGGTATTTTGTGCTGCCATAAGGTTTGTGTAATGGCTAATAAGTCTGTATCGGCAGCAAAACTAAGCAGATGGATCATTGGGTATCAGCCGTCTTCACTGTCTCTTCCTTGCCAACCTAATTTACTACGACAACGTTGATAAAAGTGATGCCCTAACGGGTGCAACACCCTCAACCGCGCCTCGTGGCGCCTTATTAACACCTGATCGCCGGGTTCACACACAATGTGCTCTTGACCATCACAACTAATAATCGGTTGGGTGCTGTTGTCATCGCCGATACGCAGTTCAAGCTCGGTATCAGCAGACACCACAAGGGGGCGGCTGCTTAAATTATGGGGATTCATAGGCACCAAGGCAATGGCATCCAAACTTGGGTGCATTATAGGCCCACCTGCGGACAGAGCATAGGCTGTAGACCCTGTAGGCGTAGCAATGATGAGGCCATCAGCACGGGCAAAATAAGCCGGTGCGCCATCAATAGTGATATCAAACGCCAACATCCGTGCCGACTGACCCGGGTGCAGCACCACGTCGTTAAGACCACTGCCGCGCCCAATTTCGGTTCCATTACGTAATACGTGGGCCGATAACATAAAACGGTCGCTCACCTCATACTCCCCCGCTAGCACTTGGTTAAGCGAGGCTTCCACCTGATCGGGAGCAATGTCGGTTAGAAAACCCAACTTACCACGATTAATACCAATCATTGGCACACCGTAAGTGGCCATCACTCGTGCCGCGGACAACATACTGCCGTCACCGCCCACCACAATCACTAAATCACATTGCTGACCCAATAAATGGATATCACCGGTGGTGTATTGGCCAACACAAAGGTCTACGCCTTCAAGGGAATTAGATATACGCTCGTCCACCCAAATTTGGCGGCGGATTTGCTGTGGATTTTGCTCGTGAGCATGGCTCAAACACGCCAATACACGATGTAGTGTCTCCACCACCGCAGGGCTATGTAAGCGACCGATAAGGCCAATATTATTAAACTGTGACACGCGACACCCTTTTAATGCAAACCATAAACATAGTTTATGCCAACGTTGCCTGTACTAAAGACATGAGCTCATCTTCATGATTAAAACGTTCGGTTAACACTTCGCCCAAACGTGAAAGACGGCCATTAAAGTGGCCTACATCTTGAACTGTAAGTTTGGCAACAGAACCATACTCGTCATCGAATATCACAATTTTGTCAGTCGTGTCGTGAATTTTGCCAAGCAATACTTGGGCCTTATCTTGCTCGCCAACGTTGTGGCTTTTTATGTGCTGCAACAACTGCTGATAGACATTAAAATGACCACGTGAACTGTAATCCACCATCGCCTCGCACAAACCGTGCAATGCCTCCAGCACGCCATCGGTAACGCTCATTTGAGGCAAGGCCACAAACTGCATCAGCAACGCCTGACGTTCAATTAACCATGCATCTATTATGGCATCAAAAGCCTCATCTAAGCTTTTACCTTGTTGCGGCACCATGAGAGGTCTCCGAGAAATATTTCTACAAAAACAAAAGGGTACCTTGTTCCCCTTATTTGGACAAGGGCCACTTATGTAGTTACTAAATTTAAACAGCCCCTAGGAGTGATGCATCTATATCTGCATCATAATAAGCCATACCTAATTTATTTAAATACTCAAGGCGGTCTGCATTCATTAGATCGATATCAGGGATTTCAAAGTCATTGGCTAAGTAAATACCTGCTAAAAACGCCATAAATTGTTCGCCCTCTTTAACTAACAGCAAGCTTGCTGCGCCAACATCGGGTTTAACTTTGCTATTCAAGGCTTCAGGTAGATTGACTGTGATGACAGTGGGTCGCTCGTTGCCTTCAATTCTGACGCTGCGGTTTCTAACGGTTTGCTCCGCCCAGTAATAAGCCAGCTCTTTACTTTGTGTTAAAAACACAGGCTCAACAGATTCAGTGTAAATATTACCGATGGTTGCCATGGTTTTTTTGGCGGCAGTTTTTAGGGCTTGGTCACCGGAACGTTTCAAACCATGCTCTTTGATTGAGTCGATTAGCGCCGATGAAGTGCCGTGATACCAAGTGTTACTGGTAGCAAACCCTTGTTTGGTTAATAAATCTTTAGCATCCTGAAGAAAAGTCGGTGCAGTCATATTCAAAATCACTTAATCAGTTTGCAGTAAAAAGCTGCTTGAATTCTAACGTATAAAGCTGTTCGTGTGTTACGAACGGCGTTAGAAATTTCCCATAAAAAAAGCGACACCTTTAAAAATAGGGGCCGCTTTTATATTCAAAGTGGTTAAGCTCCTAGTGATGCCTAAGCAATCACTAAGATTAGCCACTATGAAAGCAGTCTTAGCCGAACTGGTTAGACGTGTTTTTCGCGCCGCCAGCTTTAAGCGCATTTTCACCAGCAAAGTATTCTTTGTGGTCGTCGCCCATGTCTGAACCAGACATGTTTTGGTGCTTAACGCATGCGATACCTTGACGGATCTCTTCACGTTGAACTTTCTTCACGTAACCCAGCATAGCTTGCTCACCGAAGTACTCTTTCGCTAGATTGTCTACAGACAACGCAGTGGTGTGGTAAGTCGGTAGCGTGATCAGGTGGTGGAATACGTTCGCTTCACGTGCTGTATCAGCCTGGAAAGTACGAATACGCTCGTCAGCTACAGCAGAAAGCTCAGTTTCATCGTACTCGGCGCTCATTAGCTTAGCACGGTCGTATGCAGCAACATCTTCACCAGCTTCAACCATTGCATCAAAAGCCTGCTGACGGAAGTTTAGCGTCCAGTTGAACGATGGAGAGTTGTTGTAAACCAATTTAGCATCTGGGTGTACTTTACGAACGTCATCCATCATGCCTTTGATTTCGTGTACTGTTGGTACAGCAGTCTCGATCCAAAGAAGGTCAGCACCGGCATTGATGGCACCGATACAGTCAAATACACAGCGCTCATGGCCAGTGCCCTGACGGAACTGGTATAGACCAGAAGGTAGACGCTTAGGACGAACTAGCTTGCCGCCACGGTTAAAGACAACATCGCCTTCACCCATGTCAGCTACATCGATTTCTTCAACGTCTAAGTAAGAGTTGTAGATATCACCAGCATCACCTGGCTCATTGACAACAGCGATTTCTTTAGTAAGACCAGCACCTTCGGAGTCAGTACGGGCAACGATAACACCGTTGTCGACACCCAATTCAAGGAAAGCGTAACGTAGCGCACGAATCTTGGCGTGGAAGTCAGCGTGAGGAACCGTTACTTTACCGTCTTGGTGACCACACTGCTTTTCATCGGCAACTTGGTTTTCGATTTGTAGTGCACAAGCACCTGCTTCGATCATCTGCTTAGCCATTAGGTAAGTCGCTTCAGCGTTACCAAAACCAGCATCGATATCAGCAACGATTGGCACAACGTGCGTTACGTGGTTATCGATCTGATCTTGGATTTTAGCTTCTTCAGCAGAATTACCCGCTTCACGTGCCGCATCTAGCCCGCGGAATAGACCACCTAGTTCACGAGCGTCGGCCTGACGTAGAAAAGTGTAAAGCTCTTCAACCAAGCTGGCTACAGACGTTTTTTCATGCATAGACTGGTCAGGAAGAGGACCGAAATCAGAACGTAGCGCTGCAACCATCCAACCAGAAAGGTACAAGTAACGACGATCAGTTTTACCACCAAAGTGCTTTTTGATAGAAATCAGTTTCTGCTGACCGACAAAACCGTGCCAGCAGCCCAAAGACTGAGTGTACTGAGTTTTGTCTTTGTCAAATGCAGCCATGTCAACACGCATAATGTCAGCAGTGTAACGGGCAATATCTAGGCCCGTTTTAAATTTGTTCTGAGCGCGCATACGTGCAGCAGATTCTGGGTTGATAGCGTCCCAAGCACTGCCTTGAGCAGACTTAAGGTTAGCAACGGCTTGAATATCGTCTTGGTATGTGGACATGACATTTCCTTGGTTAAACGGCTGTTTTAATGATCGCAGTTTAGAACGCCTCAACACGTTATGACAGAGGCTAGAAGTTATGCCTACTATTCTGCATGTGAATACCGAACGTAAATGTATGTCGATAACCAGCAGTTCCTCGACAAAGGGCGCCTTACATGCCATAATTTACCAGAGCTATTGCATTATACTTTAGTATTATGCAAATGAATAATGGCCCCTGGCCCTGCATCAATAGTGGCCTTTACCTTGATGGAGTTTGATTATGAGCATCGATCGTGTCGACCTAAACCTGCTAGTCTATTTAGACGCCCTATTAAAAGAGCGCAACGTAACCAAAGCAGCCAACCAACTAGGCTTAAGCCAACCCGCAATGAGCAACGGCTTACGTCGCCTACGCGAAGTATTTGAAGACCCTTTGTTAATCCGCACCAGCGACGGCATGACGCCCACAGAACGGGCCCTTGGTTTACAATCCACCATTCGTGATGTGCTAGCCACTATCGACAAAGCCATTCAGCCCCAAGCCGATTTTGATGCCTATACCTCAACCCGAGTATTTCGCATCATGGCCAGTGACTACTCAGAACCCACCCTCATACCGCCATTGGTGGAACGACTAAGAAAAGAAGCACCCGGTATTAGCCTGGATATCATGACCCCGTCTGATGTTGATTTTTACGATGTAGAACAAGGCAAGGTTGACCTAGTCATCAACCGCTTTGATTCAATGCCGCAATCGTTCCACCAAAAAACCCTTTGGCGCGACCAGTTTATTTGCCTGATGAATCGAGACAACCCGACCGCACAAAACTTCACCTTAGAAAGCTACCTGCAAGCGCACCACATTTGGGTTAACAAAACTGGCATGGGGGCGGGTGTAGGCATGAATCCTAAAGACGTACAACGACGCGGATGGGTCGATAATGCCCTGTCTGAACTTGGCAAAACCCGCAACATTCGCGTCTTCACTCGTCACTACCAAGCGGCAGTACAGCTAGCAAGCCAAAAAGACCTCATCGTTACCCTACCCCGTAAAGCCACGTTGCAAACCGTGTCCAAAGATGACGTGGTCATGCTGGAGCCACCGTTTCCTATTCCAGAAATGACCTTAACCATGGCCTGGAGCCCACTATTACAACATAACCCAGCCCACCGTTGGATTCGTGGGCTCATCACAGAGGTAGCCCGCGAAATAGACGAAGCCTAGCCTACTCGTCATTCCGGCGCAGGCCGGAATGTCAGCCCAACTCCTGAGATCCTGACCTTCGTCAGGATGACGGCAACATTAATTCCCCAACCAAATAACCAACATTTTCCAATACGACTAAAGACCACTCGGCCACCATCCTTGTTTCCTATATAATACTTTCGTAGACTTTACGAAACAAAACGCATTATTGTCGCATGCAGGAGCCTGGAATGAACGCCCATACCAACACAAGAATTGGCAATGCCAACTTATCTATTGATGCTGAGCTATACCAATTGGTAGAAAATGAAATTTTACCCGGCCTTAACCTGAGCAGCGACCAAGTGTGGCAAGCTATGGCCACCCTGCTTGGCGAATTCCAAGTTCGCAACCAAAATTTGTTAACCAAACGTGAGGCCCTACAACAACACTTAGACACTTGGCATCAAAACAACCCTAAGGCCAACCCTGCCACCTATAAAGCCATGCTACAAGACATTGGTTACCTGCTGCCGGTGCCGCCTCAAGTTGAAGTCACCACTGACAATGTCGACCTAGAGATTAGCACCGTAGCTGGCCCACAATTAGTAGTGCCCATCAACAACGCGCGCTACGCAGTAAACGCAGCCAATGCCCGCTGGGGCAGTTTATATGACGCCCTTTATGGCACCGACGCCATCCCTCGTTCTGGTACGGCCCGCAAAGGTTATGACGCCAAGCGCGGCGGCCAGGTTATTTCCTTTGCTAAACAGTTGCTAGACACTCACTTGCCACTGGTACAAGCCAGCCACGGCCACGTGTGTCAGTACAGCGTTAATGACGGCCAATTGATTTGCACACTGCAAAACGGCCATTGTGGATTATTAGCCGATGCCGACCAGTTTGTTGGTTACCAAGGCGAGCCTAATGCGCCTACGGCCATCTTGCTGAAGCACAACAACTTGCATTTAGAACTACAAATTGACCGTCAACACGTGATCGGCACCACCGACCTTGCCGGCGTTAAAGACATCCTCATGGAAGCCGCCGTATCCACTATTATGGACTGCGAAGACTCAGTAACCGCCGTAGACGCCGAGGACAAAGTGATTGTCTACCGTAATTGGCTTGGCCTTATGAAGGGTGATTTGTCTATCGAGCTCAACAAAAATGGCAACACTATAACCCGCACACTTAACGCCGACCGCCAATACCAAGACAGCCAAGGTAACGACTTTAGCTTGCACGGCCGTAGTTTGTTATTTGTGCGTAATGTAGGCCATTTGATGACCAACAACGCTATCCTCAACGCTAAGGGTGACGAAGTTCCCGAAGGCATTATGGACGGCCTACTCACCAGCTTATGCGCTTTACATGATATCCGCGGCGCCAACGTTAAAGGCAACAGCCGCACAGGCAGCATCTACATTGTAAAACCGAAGATGCATGGGCCAGAAGAAGTCACTTTCACCTGCGACTTGTTTGGCCGCATTGAAGACTTATTGGGCCTGCCGCGCAACACCCTAAAAGTGGGCATCATGGACGAAGAGCGCCGCACTAGCATCAACCTAAAAGCCTGCATTGGGGCCGCCAGTGAACGCGTGGCCTTTATCAATACGGGCTTCCTTGATCGCACCGGTGACGAAATCCACTCATCAATGCAAGCCGGTATCATGTTACCCAAAGGCATTATGAAACAGCAAGCTTGGATTGCAGCCTACGAGGGCAATAACGTTGAGACAGGACTAGCCTGTGGTTTACAAGGCCGAGCACAAATTGGCAAAGGCATGTGGGCTAAACCCGACTGCATGGCCGAGATGCTCGAAACCAAAATAGAGCATCCTATGTCGGGCGCCAACACCGCGTGGGTACCATCGCCTACTGCGGCCGTACTGCATGCCCTGCATTACCATGAACTATTGGTTCAAGATCGCCAAAACGAATTATTAAACAGCGCTGCCGTGGCACAAGATGACTTACTAAAAATACCGCTTTTGGGCCAGAAAAAACTAACTGCCCAAGACATTAGCCGCGACCTCGACAATAACTGCCAAGGTTTATTGGGATACGTAATTCGTTGGGTAGAAAGTGGTATTGGCTGCTCTAAAGTAGCCGACATCAACCAAGTAGGCTTAATGGAAGACCGTGCTACCTTGCGCATCTCTTCCCAGTCACTAGCCAACTGGCTGGAACACGGGTTTGTAAGCAAGCACATGGTCATGGATAGCCTGCAACGTATGGCCGCCTTAGTGGACGAGCAAAACGCTGGCGACCCAAGCTACCGCAATATGGCACCCGACTTTGAATCAAGTGTTGGTTTTCAAGCCGCCTGTGAATTGGTGTTTGAAGGCACAGTTCAACCCAGCGGCTATACCGAGCCCGTATTACATCGTCGCCGTCAAGAAGCTAAGCGGGTTTATGGCCACTAACACGAGCTAATACACCAGCCCTTCGGCAACCCTAATCAGCCTCTACCTTTTCATAGGTGGGGGCTTTTTTATGCCTGATCTGTACCTGCCTCATCGGCATCTAATACCACTGTTTCTTCAAGGCCCGCTGCAATCCATGCGCATACGGCAGGGTTGGCCAACAACTTATTCATGTAGGCTTGAGTCGCATCGCTCACAGCCACTTGATAGCCCTTTAAACGCACCACTACCGGCGCAAAAAATGCGTCAGCAATAGAGAACTCACCCAGCAGATAACCTTGTGTCTGACCTTGTTCGGCAGCACTCGCAATACAGTGTGCCCATAAGGCTTCCACTGCATTAATGTCGTTACGACAGGCTGGCGTAATATCCAGCAAACGCTGGTGAGCACGACAATTCATAGGCATTTCGCCCCGCAGTGCAAAAAAGCCGCTATGCATACGAGACACGGCATTGCGGGCCATAATTTTAAGCGCATGGTCACTAGGCCACATCTGAGGGTGGCGATCTGCAAGGGTTTCTAAAATGGATAAGCTATCGGTGGCTGCACCATGCTCGGTGACTAACACCGGCACAGTTTTGGCACTGCTGAATAGTGCCATTTCGGCTTTAAAGGTTGGCGTGTCTAACCACACTTTGGTTTGTTCAAATGCAATACCAAAATGCCTCATGGCCACCCATGGCCGCATGGACCAAGAAGAATAGTTTTGATTACCTATGATGAGATGCATAAACACCCCCGTAAAAACTAAAGAAGTACACAGTATAGCCAAGCCTTGGGAAAAGGCTGTTGTAAATGGGCCATTAACCAAATTTACCGAAACGTTAACTACCGAGAACGCCTCATTTTCTGAGACCTAGGCGATGTGTGCTTAGTCATGCCTTGCCTACCCTTGGTGGCTTTTGGCACAGCCTTACGGGCTTCTTCGCGGGTTTCTGCGGGCACTAGGCAAGTCGGGCCTTTACCAATGAGTTTTTTCATACCCATCTCTGTTAATGCATCACGGATTTGGGCCCAGTTTTTTGGGTCGTGATAACGCAAAATAGCCTTGTGCAAACGGCGCTGGCGAATACCACGCGGTATGCTCACTCGCTCACTTTCCCGGGTGACCTTCTTCAATGGGTTCACCTCGGTGTAATACATGGTGGTGGCATTACACATGGGTGACGGGTAGAAGTTTTGCACCTGATCCAAACGGAACTTGTTGGACTTAAGCCATAGGGCCAAATTCACCATGTCCACATCCCGTGTACCTGGGTGCGCGCTAATAAAGTAAGGAATTAAGTACTGCTCTTTCCCGGCTTCTTTAGAGTACTTTTCAAACATGCGCTTAAACTTGTTATAGCTACTCATATTCGGCTTAAGCATGTGCCTTAAGGGCTCGTCTTCCGTATGTTCTGGAGCAATTTTTAAGTAGCCACCTACGTGGTGTGTCACCAACTCTTTAACGTATTCCGGGTCACGAATGGCCAAGTCATAACGCAATCCAGACGCAATCAATACCTTCTTAATGCCGGGTAAGGCACGGGCACGGCGGTATAGTTTGATCAGTGGCTTATGGTCGGTCCCCATGTAGTCACAAATAGTGGGGTGCACACAAGACGGTAGGCGACAGGTGGCTTCTACCTTGGGGTCTTTGCAGTGTAAACGGTACATATTGGCAGTAGGGCCACCCAAATCAGACACCACGCCAGTAAAGCCAGGCACCTTATCACGCATGTCTTCGACTTCAGCAATAATGGAGTCTTCTGAGCGGTTTTGAATAATGCGCCCTTCGTGTTCGGTGATCGAACAGAAACTACAACCACCAAAACAACCACGCATAATGTTCACCGAAAAACGAATCATATCGTAAGCCGGGATTTTTTCATCGCCATACATAGGATGTGGCACACGGGCATAGGGCGCCGCAAACACATAGTCCATTTCTTCGGTATCCAGCGGCATGGCCGGCGGGTTAACCCATAAAGACTTATTACCGTGCTCTTGATATAACGCACGGGCACTGCCGGGGTTGGTTTCGTGGTGCATTACCCGACTGGCGTGGGCATACATAATGGGATCCGATTTGACCACATCAAAACTAGGCAACTTAGCGTAGGTTTTAAACCAAGGCTGGCCTTTAACCGGCTCATAAGCCGCCATCGGCTTAATGGACAAGGTTTGCACTGCGTCTTTTACATCTTTTGGCGCATCTGCGCTGTCGTTACTGGCCTCACACTGGCTAGTGGCCGTGGTATCTATGTAAGGGCTAGTGATGGCGTCAATCGCCCCTGGTGTATCTAAGCTAGTGGAATCTTTGCCGCGCCAACCCACTAGTGGTTGTTTGACGATAATGGCTGTACCACGTACATCCTGCATTTGCGCCAGCGATTCACCATTGGCAATACGATGAGTCACTTCTACCAATGGGCGCTCGGCATTGCCGTAGATGAGCATGTCTGCTTTGGATTCGATCAACATAGAACGACGCACTTTTTCTGACCAATAATCATAATGGGCAATCCGTCGCAAACTCGCTTCAATACCACCAATAATCACAGGCACGCCTTTAAAGGCTTCTTTACAGCGTTGGGTATAATGCAAGGTCGCACGGTCAGGGCGCTTACCACCGACGTTACCTGGGGTATAGGCATCGTCATGGCGCAAACGGCGATCTGCGGTATAGCGATTGATCATGGAATCCATGTTGCCAGCCGCCACACCAAAATATAAATTAGGTTTACCTAAGGCCTTAAATGCCTCAGCACTGCTCCAGTCTGGCTGGGCAATAATACCTACACGAAAGCCCTGAGACTCCAACAACCGGCCAATAATAGCCATACCAAAACTCGGATGGTCTACATAGGCATCACCAGTCACAACGATCACATCACACGAATCCCAGCCCAATAGATCCATCTCTGCACGCGAGGTCGGCAAAAATGGCGCCGCACCAAAACACTCCGCCCAATACTTTGGGTATTCGAAGATACGTTTTTCTGGCGCCAAGTAAGACGACATATCAGAGGCAGTATTAGGAGGGGACATAGTAAACCTATCAATCAA